>DATKAG010000404.1:0-15639 GCA_035498355.1 Myxococcales bacterium
CCACGTCCAGGTTCTCCGCCACCGTCAGCCGCCCGAAGATCTCCCGTCCCTGGGGAACGTACGCCATCCCCCGCCGCGCCCGCTGGTAGGAGCGCAGGCCGGTGACGTCCTGCTGGTCGAAGAGGATGCTCCCCGAGCGCACCGGCAGCTCCCCCATCAGGCAGCGCAAGAGGGTGGTCTTGCCCACCCCGTTGCGCCCGAGGATGGCGGTGCAGGAGCCCTCGGGGATGGAAAGGTCGATCCCCCGCAGGGTGTGACTTCCGCCGTAGTACTGGTTGAGCCCGCGGACGGTGAGCATTCAGCGCCCCAGGTAGACGTCGATCACGCGCGGGTCCTCGCGCACGGATTCCAGGGTCCCTTCCGCCAGCAGGCGCCCTTCGTGCAGCACCGTCACCTTGCGCGCGATGCTCTCCACGAAGTGCATGTCGTGCTCCACCACCACCAGCGAGTGCTTGCCGGCCAGCGACTGCAAGAGCTCGCCGGTGCGGGCGGTCTCCTCGTCGCTCATCCCCGCCACCGGCTCGTCGAGCAGGAGCAGGCGCGGGTCCTGCATCAGCAGCATGCCGATCTCCAGCCACTGCTTCTCCCCGTGGGAGAGGAGGTCGGCCTTCTGCTCCGCCTTGCGCCGCAGCCCGATCAGGTCCAGCACCTCCTCGATGCGCGCCTCCTGCTCCGCGCTGCGCCGGGCGCGCAGGGTGGGCAGCACCCGCTTGTCCGTCTTCAGCGCCACCTCCAGGTTCTCGAACACGGTGTGGTTGCGGAAGATGGTGGGCTTCTGGAACTTCCGCCCGATCCCCGCCCGGGCGATCTCCGGCTCCGAGAGCCGGGTGAGATCGCAGGCGTTGCCGAACTGCGCCTCGCCCGCGTCCGGCCGGGTCTTGCCGGTGATCACGTCCATCATGGTGGTCTTGCCCGCCCCGTTGGGCCCGATGATGCAGCGCAGCTCTCCCGGCTCGACGATCAGGCTGAGCCCGTCGAGGGCCTTGAAGCCGTCGAAGCTCACGGTCACGCCGTCGAGGTAGAGGACCGGCCCCTGCGGGGTGTCGAGGTTCACCTCTCCTCCTTGCGCAAGAGGCCCATCACCCCGTCGGGCAGCCAGCGGGTGACCACGATGAAGAGCAGCCCCAGGGCGTAGAGCCAGAGCTCGGGCGCCGCCACCGTCAGCCAGCTCTTGGCGCCGTTGATCAGCGCCGCCCCCAGGATGGGCCCGAGCAGCGTGCCCCGGCCGCCGATCGCCACCCAGATGGCGATCTCCACCGAGTTGGCCGGCGACATCTCGCTGGGGTTGATGATCCCCACCTGGGGCACGTAGAGGGCGCCGGCGATCCCGCAGATGGCCGCCGAGAGCGTCCAGACGAAGAGCTTGAACCCCACCGGGTCGTACCCGCAGAAGCGCACCCGGTCCTCGGCGTCGCGGATGGCGGTGAGCACCCGGCCGAACTTCGAGCGGACCAGCATCCGGCAGCCGATCAGCGCCGCCAGCAAGAGGGTGGCGGAGAGGGCGAAGAGGACCAGCCGGGTGCGCTCGCTGTGCAGGGGGAAGCCGAGGATGCGCTTGAAGTCGGTGAACCCGTTGTTCCCCCCGAAGCCGGTGCCGTTGCGGAAGAAGAGCAGCATGCAGGCGAAGGTGAGCGCCTGGGTGATGATGGAGAAGTAGACCCCGCGGATGCGGGAGCGGAAGGCGAACCAGCCGAAGACGAAGGCCACCAGCGAGGGGACGATCACCACCAGCAGCGCCTGCTGCCAGAAGCGGTCGGACCCGTGCCAGTACCAGGGCAGCTGCTTCCAGTCGAGGAACACCATGAAGTCGGGGAGGACGGGATCGCCGTACACCCCCTCGGTGCCGATGGCGCGCATCAGGTACATCCCCATCGCGTACCCGCCCAGGGCGAAGAAGAGCCCGTGGCCCAGGCTGAGGATGCCGGCGTAGCCCCAGACCAGGTCCATGGCGAGGGCGACGGTGGCGTAGCAGAGGATCTTCCCCCCGAGCGCCACCGCGTAGTCGGAGACGTGCAGGGCGCTGCTCGCCGGGACCGCCAGGTTGAGGATCGGCACCAGCACGGCCAGCACCGCGTAGCCGCCCAGCACCAGCGCCCAGGTCTTGCGGGGGAAGAGCCCGCGCAGCCCCCTGGCGGGGAGCGGCTGCGGGCGATCGAGGCCCGCGCCCAGGCTGAGGAGCCTTCGCGCCATCGTGGACATCAATCGTCCGCCGCCCGGCCGCGAAGCGCAAACAGGCCCTGGGGCCTGCGTTGGATGAAGAGGATGATGAAGACCAGGACGGCGATCTTCGCCAGCACCGCGCCGGCCACGGGCTCGAGCAGCTTGTTGGCCAGCCCCAGCACCGTGGAGGCCGCGATGGTCCCGGCCAGCTGCCCCACGCCCCCCAGCACCACCACCATGAACGAGTCCACGATGAACCCCTGTCCCAGCTCCGGCCCGACGTTGCCGATCTGGGAGAGGGCGCAGCCGCCCAGGCCGGCGATCCCCGACCCCAGGGCGAAGGCGAGCAGGTCGATGCGCGGGGTGGGGACGCCCAGGCCCGCCGCCCGCTGCCGGTTCTGCGTCACCGCCCGGACCAGGAGGCCCAGGCGGGTGCGGGAGAGCAATACCCAGACCAGAAGAAGGACGGAGGAGCCAAACAACAAGATGACGATCCGGTTCCAGGGCAGCACCAGGCCGGCCAGCACGGTGACGCCCCCCGACATCCAGTCCGGGTTCGCCACCTCCACGTTCTGGGCCCCGAAGGCGCTGCGCACCGCCTGCATCAAAACCAGGCTGGCGCCGAAGGTGGCGAGCAGCGTCTCCAGCGGGCGGCCGTAGAGCGTGCGCACCACGGTCACTTCCAGGAGCGCCCCCACCAGGGCCGCGGCCAAGAAGGAGGCCGGCACCGCCGCCGCCAGGTACCAGCCGAAGTGGTGGGGCAGGTGCTGGCGGAAGAAGGACTGCGTAAGCCAGGTGGCGTAGGCGCCGATCATCAGCAATTCGCCGTGGGCCATGTTGATCACGCCCATCAGGCCGAAGGTGACCGCCAGGCCGAGCGAGGCGAGCAAGAGCACGCTCCCCAGGCTGAGCCCGCTGAAGAGCAGGCCCACCATCTCCGCCCGCTTGAGCGAGGCCTCCACGCTTTCCACCGCTCCCTTGAGCGCCGCGGCCACCGCCGGATCCTGCTCGACGGCCAGCCGCTGGGTGAGCAGCCTGTTGCTGGTGGTTCCGGGCGCGCGGCGGAGCTGATCCACCGCCGCCAGCCGCTTCTGCGCCTCGGGAGCGGAGAGGGCGAGCATGGCACGGGTGGTGAGCAGCGCCTCCCGCACCTCCTTGTCCTCCTCAGTCCGCAGGGCCGCCTCCACCGAGGGCAACAGATCGGGGTCGGGCGCCTGCTGCAGGGCGCGCGCCGCCTCCAGCCGATCGCCCTGGGCCGGGGCGGAGAGGGAGAGCGCCGCCAGCGCCCGCTCCAGGGTGGCGCGGAGGCGGTTGTTGATCACCACCTTTTCCAGGTCTTCCCGGCGCGCCGCGGGGGCGCCGGTGAGGGCGTCCCGCAGCGCGTCGCCGGACTCGATCAGGATCGGGCCCTCGGGCCCCGCATAGAGGCGGCCCTCCAGCAGGGCGCGCAGGACGGGAGCCGCCTGTGCATCGCCCGCGGCGGCCAGGGCGGAGATCGCCCCGGTGCGTTCCGCCTGGCTGCCGCGGGCGATCTTCTCCAGGGCGCCAGCGTCCAAGGCGGACGCGAGCAGGACGGCGCTGAGGAGGGTCGCCGTCATTCCTGGATTTGCACGCCGAGCTGGAACCCCGTGTAGGTCGAGCCCACCGCGGGCACGGTGGTCTGCACCGCCAGGCCCACGCGGGCGTTGTGGCCGTCGAGGATGTAGTTGATCCCCCCGTCGATGGTCTGGTTGGCGTCGCCCCCGCCCGCCGGCACCGCGTGCTGGTAGCGGACCATGGGCTGCACCCGGCCGGGGCCCAGCTTGTCGCCGAACAGCCAGCTCGCCAGCCCGTAGTAGCTCCAGCCCTGGTTGGCGGCCGCGTTGCCCTGGTCGAAGTTGTAGTAGGCGCCTTCCAGCGAGAGCACGTCGGAGGCGATCAGCTTCTTCTCGAAGAGCAGGTCGAAGTTGAAGCCCACGAACTTCTTCTCGCCCGCCGGGTCGTCGGTCTTCTTGTACTGGATGGTCCCGCCCAGGGCGAGCACGTCCTTGCTCCCGTAGTAGGTGCTGGAGTTGTAGTAGCCGGGCTCGGGGTCGAGGAAGTTGTAGACCATGCGCCCGGCATAGATCGCCTGGGAGAAGGGGACGCTGGGGTCCACGGTGAAGATGCCCGCCTGGTACTTGAACTGCCCGTGGTTGACCTGGCCCCAGACCGCCGCCCCGTCCGCCCGCCCGGCGTAGATCGATGGGTAGCCGTTGACGGTGGTGGGGTAGTTCCAGGCGTTCTGGTAGTAGGGCCCGCTCAGGTTGGCCCGGTCGGAAGGCGGGAGGAAGCGCCCCATCCAGACGTTGAACAGCTCGCTGGGCTCGAACTGCCCCAGGGCGTCCAGCACGTGGATGGTGCTGTTGTCGGTGTTGTTCAGGTCCAGGTTGCCGGAGAACTTCAGCCAGGGCGCCACCTGCGCGCCGATGTACGGCCGCACGTCCAGGGTGGGCACCCCCATGCCCTCGTTCCCCGCCTGGGTGGTGTATCCGCCTCCGACCCGGATCCCCACCCCGTAGTTGAGCGTCTTCGGACCGAGGGTAAGCTCCGCTCCGGACGCGGCGGTGGCAGCCGCCGCGGCGAGCAACATCGCTGCGATTTTCATCCTAGCGCTCCGCGTGCTTTTCGTTGCCGGGGATGAAGGGGCTCCAGGGCTGGGCGCGGATGGGCTTGTCCGTCTTCCACACCACGTCGAACTGCCCGTTGGCCTGCACCTCGCCGATCAGCACCGGCTTCCAGAGATGGTGGTTGGTCTCGTCCATCTTCAGGGTGAAGCCGGAGGGGGCGGCGAAGGTCTGGCCGGACATGGCCTTGCGCACCTCGTCCACCTTGGTGGTGCCGGCCTTCTTCACCGCCTGGGCCCACATGTGCATGCCCACGTAGGTGGCCTCCATGGGGTCGTTGGTCACCCGCGAGTCGCCGCCGGGCAGGTTGTTCTTCTTCACGTACGCCTTCCACATCTGGATGAAGCCGGCGTTGGTCTTGTTCTTCATCGACATGAAGTAGTTCCAGGCGGCGAGGTGGCCCACCAGCGGGCGGGTGTCGATGCCCCGCAGTTCCTCCTCGCCCACCGAGAACGCCACCACCGGGATGTCGGTGGCCTTCAGGCCCTGGTTGCCCAGTTCCTTGTAGAAGGGGACGTTCGAGTCGCCGTTGATGGTGGAGACGACCGCCGTCTTCCCCCCCGCGCCGAACGCTTTGATCTGCGCGACGATGGTCTGGTAGTCGCTGTGCCCGAACGGGGTGTACGTCTCCTGGATGTCCTTGTCGGTGACTCCCTTGGAGTGCAGGAACGCCCGGAGAATCTTGTTGGTGGTCCGCGGGTAGACGTAGTCGGTGCCGAGGAGGAAGAAGCGGGTGGCGCCGCCGCCCTCCTTGGACATGAGGTACTCCACCGCGGGGATGGCCTGCTGGTTGGGGGCCGCGCCCGTGTAGAAGACGTTCTGCGAGAGCTCCTCGCCCTCGTATTGCACGGGGTAGAAGAGCAGCCCGTTCAGCTCCTCGAACACGGGGAGCACGGACTTGCGCGAGACCGAGGTCCAGCAGCCGAAGACCACGGCCACCTTGTCCTTGGTGAGCAGCTGGCGGGCTTTCTCCGCGAACAGCGGCCAGTTGGAGGCGGGATCGACGATCACCGGCTCGAGCTTCTTTCCCAGAAGCCCGCCCTTGGCGTTGATCTCCGCGATGGTCATCAGGGCGGTGTCCTTGAGCGAGGTCTCGCTGATCGCCATCGTTCCGGAGAGCGAATGGAGGATGCCCACCTTGATGGTCTCGGCGGCGCGGGCGGAGGGGGCGCCGAGGAGCGCGAGGCAGAAGAGGGCCAGACAGATGGAGGCGAAAGAATTGCGGCGCTTCGACATGGTTTGGGTTTCTCCTTGGGGGACACCGATGGGCGGTGTTTGCGGCCGATCAGTGCAACCGGGGGACCAGATCGGCGCAGCGCGGCGAAGGGCGCGTTTCACTCGCGAAAGGTCCTTCGTGGCGCTTTCCCGCCCAGACGAAAACGTCGGAACCGGGGGTGAGCGGGAACAAGATCGTCGGAATCTGGCGCTCGCCCTCCCGAGGGTGGTCCGGGTGGGGGGAGGTGGCCGCCGTGCTCCGGACGGAAATCGAACGACAGTTTCGTCGTTTTCCGGCGGTTGCCCGACGGATTCGTCGGAAGGCCGGGCTGTCCCCGGCCGGGCGGGGGCCGGTCGGGCCGCCGCCTGGAGCGATGGGATTTGACAACGCACCGCGTCCGGGGCAAGGATGCCCCCCGATGAGTTCCCTGCTCCCGCGCGCCGCCGCTTTCGCCGCTCCCGCGCTGGAGCTTCGCTCCTCGCTTCTTCTCGGCGTCCTCGGACTGCTTCCGCTCATTAGCAGCGGGTGCGGGCCGCCGTCCTGACCGAGATCGATCTCCGGAAGGAACCTGGCCCCCGCACCCGAGAAGGTGCGGGGGCTTTCGTTTTCGAGCCACGAGGTACGCATGTCGTCGCAGCAGGCCACCGCGCAGCAGATGCAGGCAGCTCCCGCCGAAGATCCCGCCCGCAAGACGGGCGCGCAGATCGTCTGGGAGGTGCTCACCCGCCTGGGCGTCGACGTGGTGTTCGGCTACCCGGGCGGGGCCATCATGCCCGCCTACGACGCGATGCCGGGCTATCCCATCCGGCACGTCCTCGTCCGGCACGAGCAAGGCGCGGCGCACATGGCCGACGGCTACGCCCGCGCCTCGGGCAAGGTGGGGGTGGCCGTCGCCACCTCGGGGCCCGGCGCCACCAACCTGGTCACCGGCATCGCCACGGCGATGATGGATTCCTCCCCCATCGTCTGCATCACCGGGCAGGTCTCCTCCTCCGCCCTGGGCAGCGACGCCTTCCAGGAGACGGACATCACCGGCATCACCCTGCCCATCACCAAGCACAACTACCTGGTGAGCCGGGCGGAGGACGTGGCCCCCACCCTCTACGAGGCCTTCCAGATCGCCCGCTCCGGCCGGCCGGGACCGGTGCTGGTGGACATCACCAAGGACGCGCAGCAGGCCACCGCGCCCTTCGACCCGCATGCGCCGCCCCGCTCCCTCCGCCGGCGGCGCCCGGTGCTGCGGCCGCGGCCGGAGGCCATCACCCGCGCCGCCGAGCTGATCGACGCGGCGGAGCGTCCGCTGATCTTCGCCGGCCAGGGAGTGGTGGCCTCGGGGTCCAGCGGGCTGTTGCTCGACTTCGCGGAGAAGACCGGGGTGCCGGTGACCTCCACGCTGCTCGGCCTGGGCGGCTTTCCCGCCTCCCATCCCCTCAACCTGGGGATGATGGGGATGCACGGCGAGGCCTGGGTGAACGCCTCCATCCAGGAGGCCGACCTGCTCATCGCCCTGGGGATGCGTTTCGACGACCGGGTGACGGGCAAGCTCGCCACCTACGCCCTTTCGGCGAAGAAGATCCACGCCGAGATCGACCCCAGCGAGATCAACAAGAACGTCAAGGTGGACGTGGCCCTGCCCGGCGACGTGCGCCGCACGCTGGAGGCCCTGATCCCCTGCGTGCAGCCTCGCACCCGCAAGGCCTGGCTGGAGAGGATCGCCGGCCGGAAGGGAGAGGCCAGCCGGCGCGACGTGCAGTCCATGCCCAGCGGCGGCAAGCTCTTCGCCCCCCACGTGCTGCACGACCTCTGGCGCCTCACCGCCGGCAAGGCCCTGGTGGTCACGGACGTGGGCCAGCACCAGATGTGGGAGGCGCAGTACTACAAGCACGAGCGCCCCCGCTCGCTGATCACCAGCGGCGGCCTGGGGACCATGGGTTTCGCCCTCCCCGCGGCGATGGGGGCGCGCTTCGCCCGCCCGCAGGAGGAGATCTGGGTGGTGGCCGGCGACGGGGGCTTCCAGATGACCGCCTGCGAGCTGAGCACCTGCGCGCAGGAGGGGCTGAAGCTGAACATCGCCATCATCAACAACGGCTACCTGGGCATGGTCCGCCAGTGGCAGGAGTTCTTCTACAACCGCCGCTATGTGGCCACCCCCTTGCGCAGCCCCGACTTCGTCATGCTGGCCCAGGCGCACGGGCTGCCCGGGCTGCGCGTCACCCGCCGGGAGGAGATCCCCCAGGCGGTGGAGCGGGCCCGGGCCGAGCCGGGGACGGTGGTGGTGGAGTTCAAGGTGGAGCAGGAGGAGTCGGTCTACCCCATGGTCCCGTCCGGCACCGACCTGCGCGAGATGATCCGCCGCCCGACCTTCGAGGCGGACGAGGAGGAAGCATGAGCCGCGAGTCCGCGTTCTCCATCCCCGCCGGGCGGAGGACGGCCCAGACACTCATCGCCTACGTCGAGGACCAGCCTGGCACCCTCAACCGCATCGTCTCCCTCTTCCGCCGGCGCGGGTTCAACATCGAGTCCCTCACCGTCGGCCGCACCGAGCGGGAAGGCATCTCCCGCATCACCCTGGTGGTGCGGGCGGACGACGACACCGCCCACCGGCTGGAGGCCAACCTCTACAAGCTGGTGAACGTGCTCCAGGTGGACGACGTCACCCACGCCCCCTCGGTGACCCGGGAGATGGCCTTCATCAAGGTGCGGGCGGGCCAGGACCGCCGCGCCGAGCTGCTCCAGCTGGTGCAGACCTTCCGCGCCCGGGTGGTGGACCTGGGTCCGGAGACCATCATCGTGGAGATCACCGGCACCCAGGAGAAGCTGGACGGCCTCACCGAGGTGCTGCGGCCCTTCGGGATCCTCGAGCTGGTGCGGACCGGGGCGGTGGCGATGCACCGCGGCCCCAACAAGGGCGGCTCCTTCGAGGAGGAGATCGCCGCGGACGACGGAGTGGCGGCATGACCCCAAACCAGGAACCAGGAGCGAAGAGGATGGAAGCAAACCAAGGCGACGATCGGGTCATCGTGTTCGACACCACGCTGCGCGACGGGGAGCAGGCGCCCGGCGCGAGCATGAACCTCGCCCAGAAGCTCCAGGTCGCGCGCGCCCTCGCCGCCCTCGGGGTGGACGTCATGGAGGTGGGCTTCCCGGTGGCCTCGCCCGGCGACTTCCAGTCGGTGGAGGCCATCGCCCGGCAGGTGGAAGGGCCGCTGATCTGCGCGCTGGCCCGGGCCAACCGCCCGGACATCGACGCGGCCCTCAAGGCCCTCTCCCCGGCCCCCCGGCGCCGGCTGCACGTCTTCCTCGCCACCAGCCCCATCCACCGGGAGCACAAGCTGCGCATGACGCCGGCGGAGGTGGTGCGGGTCTCCTCCGGGGCCATCGCCTACGCCCGCGAGCGCTGCGAGGACGTGGAGTTCTCCGCCGAGGACGCGGCCCGCACCGAGCTGGACTTCCTCGTCGAGGTGGTGGAGCGGGCCATCGAGGCGGGCGCCAGCACCATCAACATCCCCGACACCGTGGGCTACGCCATGCCCGCGCAGTTCGCCGGCGTCATCCAGCACCTGCGCTCGCACGTGCGGGGCATCGAGAAGGTGACCCTCTCCGTCCACTGCCACGACGACCTGGGGATGGCGGTGGCCAACACCCTGGCCGCCCTGCAGGCCGGAGCGCGCCAGGTGGAATGCACCGTCAACGGCATCGGGGAGCGGGCCGGCAACTGCTCGCTGGAGGAGGTGGTGATGGCCCTGCGCACGCGCCACGACGTCTTCGGCCTGCGCACCGGGATCAAGACCCAGCAGCTCTGCTCCGCCTCCCGGGTGGTGGCGGGGGCCACCGGCTTCCAGGTGGCCCGGAACAAGGCGGTGGTGGGTCAGAACGCCTTCGCCCACGAGTCGGGCATCCACCAGCACGGGATGATCTCCCACGCCCTCACCTACGAGGTGATGCGCCCCGAGGACGTGGGCTTCAAGAGCACCAACCTGGTCCTGGGCAAGCACAGCGGGCGGCACGCCCTCACCCTGCGCCTCAAGGCCCTGGGCTACCAGCTGGAGCCGGAGCAGATCGACCGTGTGTTCGAGGAACTGAAGCGGCTGGCGGACAAGAAGAAGGAGATCTACGACGGCGACCTGGACGCCCTGCTGGTGAGCCTCTTCCACAACGGCACTTCGCGCCGCTGGGAGCTGGCCAGCCTCAACGCCGTGAGCGGCACCGGCACGCCGCCCACCGCCGCCGTCTCCCTGCTCTCCCGCGACGGCCGCAAACTGGACGAGGCGGCCACCGGCGACGGGCCGGTGGACGCGGTCTTCAAGTGCATCGAGCGGATCACCGGGATCAGGGCCCGGCTGCGCGACTTCCACATCGCCAGCGTCAGCGCCGGCGAGGACGCCCAGGGCGAGGTGGTGGTGGTGGTGGAGCACGAGGGCCGCACCTACCGGGGCCGGGGGCTGAACACCGACATCGTGCTGGCCAGCGCCGAGGCCTACCTGGAGGTGATCAACCGGATCGCCGCGGGGCGCCTGCAGCACAAGGCGCTCCCCGAGCCAGAGGTGGTGTGTGGAGCAGTGTAGCACCCTCTTCTCCCGCATCTGGGATGCGCACCTGGTCCGTCCGGAGACCGGGGAAGCGCCGGCCGTGCTCTACGTGGATCTGCACCTGGTGCACGAGGTCACCTCCCCGCAGGCCTTCTCCGACCTGCGCGGGAGGGGACTCCCGGTGCGGCGGCCGGAGAGGACGGTGGCGACGATGGACCACTCCATCCCCACCACCCCGCGGACGAACGGCACCCGCCTGCGGGTGGAGGACCGCGAGTGCGCCGCCCAGCTCGCGGCGCTTTCGGCCAACTGCGCCGAGTTTGGCATCGAGCTGCACTCGCTGGAGAGCGAGCAGCAGGGGATCGTGCACGTGATCGGCCCGGAGCTGGGGCTCTCCCAGCCCGGCACCACCATCGTCTGCGGCGACAGCCACACCAGCACCCACGGCGCCTTCGGGGCCCTGGCCTTCGGCATCGGCACCACCGAGGTGGGCCACGTGCTCGCCACCCAGTGCCTGCTGCAGCGCCGCCCCCGCACTCTCGAGGTCAAGGTGGAGGGGCGGCTGCGATCGGGGGTCTCGGCCAAGGACCTGATCCTGGCGGTGATCGCCCGCATCGGCGTCGCCGGGGGCGCCGGCCAGGTGATCGAGTACACCGGCAGCGCCATCCGCGCCCTCTCCATGGAAGAGCGGATGACGGTGTGCAACATGTCCATCGAGGCGGGAGCGCGGGCCGGGATGATCGCGCCCGACGACACCACCTTCCAGTACCTCGCCGGCCGCCCGCGCGCCCCGCAGGGCGCGGCCTGGGAGGCGGCGCTCGCCCGCTGGCGCGCGCTGCCCTCCGATCCCGGGGCCGTCTACGACCGCAGCGTGGCCCTCGACGCCGAGGCGCTGGAGCCGCGGATCACGTTTGGAACGAATCCATCGCTGTCCGCTCCGATTCGCGGCGCGGTGCCGGATCCGGGGTCCGCCACCGACGCCGCGGATCGGGCGGCGCTCGATCGGGCGCTGCGCTACATGGGCCTGCGGCCCGGCCAGCCGCTGCTCGGACACCGCATCGACGTGGTGTTCATCGGCAGCTGCACCAACGCCCGCCTCTCCGACCTGCGCGCCGCGGCCGCGGTGCTGCGCGGCCGCAAGGTGGCCCGGGGCGTGCGCGCCCTGGTGGTGCCCGGGTCGCGGCAGGTGAAGCGCGCCGCCGAGGCGGAGGGGCTGGACCGGGTGTTCCGCGAGGCGGGGGCCGAGTGGCGGGAGCCGGGCTGCTCGATGTGCATCGCCATGAACGGCGACCAGCTCCAGCCCGGGCAGTCGGCGGTGAGCACCAGCAACCGCAACTTCGAGGGACGCCAGGGAGCGCAGGGGCGCACCTTCCTCGCCAGCCCGCTCACCGCGGCCGCCTCGGCGGTGGCCGGGGCCATCGCCGACCCGCGGGAGATGCTGCGATGAGCCTGCGGCCCTTCCGGCGGCTGGAGTCGCTGGCGGCGGTGCTGCCGCAGGCCGACATCGACACCGATCAGATCATCCCCGCCCGCTACCTGAAGGGGACCACCCGCGAGGGGCTGGGCCAGTGGCTCTTCGCCGGCTGGCGCTACGACGAGGCCGGACAGCCGCGCCCCGACTTTCCCCTCAACCGTCCCGAGGCGCGCGGCGCCCAGGTGCTGGTGGCCGGGGCGAACTTCGGCTGCGGCTCCTCCCGCGAGCACGCCCCCTGGGCGTTGCTCGACTACGGCTTCCGGGCCGTGATCAGCTCCTCCATCGCCGACATCTTCCGGGCCAACGCGCTGAAGAACGGGCTCTTGCCGGTGATCGTCGATCCTGCGGCGCACAAGGCCCTGCTCGCGGGCTTCGGGCAGCGGGTGGCCATCGACCTCGCCTCGCGCACGCTTTCCCATGGCAGCACCAGCGTCTCCTTCCCCATCGATCCCTTCGCCCAGGAATGCCTGCTGCGCGGCGTCGACGAGCTGGGGTACCTGCTGGCGCAGGAGGAGGAGATCGCGCGCTACGAGAGGGGGGCCGGATGCGGGCGCTGATCGCGCTCTTGCCCGGCGACGGGGTGGGCCCCGAGGTGACCGCCGAGGCGGCGCGGGCCCTGGCCGCGGTGGGCGAGCGCTTCGGCCACACCTTCGAGATGCGGGAGGCGGCGATCGGCGGCATCGCCATCGATCGCACCGGCGTCCCCTTGCCGGCGGAGACCATCCGCACCTGCCGGGGCGCGGACGCGGTGCTGCTCGGCGCCGTGGGCGGGCCGCGCTGGGCGCCGGGAGCGCCGGTGCGGCCCGAGCAGGGCCTCCTGGAGCTGCGCCAGGCCCTGGGCGTCTTCGCCAACCTCCGCCCGGTCTCGCCCCATCCCCGCGTCGCCGCCGCCTCGCCACTCAAGGCCAACGTCCTGCGCGGCGTCGACCTGGTCATCGTGCGCGAGCTGACGGGCGGCATCTACTTCGGGGAGAAGCGGCGTGAGCCGGACTGGGCCGAGGACCTCTGCACCTACGGGGCCGAGGAAGTGGCGCGGGTGGCGCGGGTGGCCGCCGGCCTGGCCCGCGCCCGCTCGGGAAGGCTGACCTCGGTGGACAAGGCCAACGTGCTGGAGACCTCGCGGCTCTGGCGGGAAGTGGTCTCCCGGGTGGTGCGCGAGGAGTTCCCCGGCGTGCGGCTCGACCACCAGTACGTCGACTCCTGCGCGCTCCGCCTGGTGCAGAAGCCGGCGGAGTTCGACGTGGTGGTCACCGAGAACCTCTTCGGCGACATCCTCAGCGACCTGATCGCCGTCCTGGGAGGCTCCATCGGGATGCTGCCTTCGGCCTCGCTGGGCGAGGGCGGGCCGGGGCTCTACGAGCCGGTGCACGGCTCCGCGCCGGACATCGCCGGGCAGGGGAAGGCCAATCCCTACGGCGCCATCCTCAGCGCCGCGCTGCTCTTGCGCCACTCGCTGCGCCTTCCCGCGGAAGCGCGCGCCCTGGAGGCCGCGGTGGGCGCGGCCCTGGAGTCCGGGGCTCTCACCGCGGATCTGGCGGGTCCGGGCGAGAGCGCCTGCGGCACCGCCGAGGCGGGGGAGGCCGTGCTCCGCGCCCTCTCCCTTACGAAGGAGACCCGCTGATGCCGGAAGATCCGCGCTCGCACAGCCGCGCCATCACCGAGGGCCCCGATCGGGCGCCGGCGCGGGCCATGCTCAAGGCCATCGGCTTCACCGACAAGGACCTCTCCCGGCCCATCGTCGGGGTGGCCAACACCTGGACCGAGACCATGCCCTGCAACTTCCACCTCCGCCGCCTGGCGGAGCGGGTGAAAGAGGGCATCCGGGCCGCGGGCGCCACGCCGATGGAGTTCAACACCGTGGCCATCAGCGACGGCGTCACCATGGGCACCGAGGGGATGAAGGCCTCGCTGGTGAGCCGGGAGGTGATCGCCGACTCCGTCGAGCTGGTGGGGCGCGGCCACCTCTTCGACGCCATGGTCACGCTGGTGGCCTGCGACAAGACCATCCCCGGCGCGGCGATGGCGCTGTTGCGCCTCAACCTCCCCTCGCTCCTGCTCTACGGCGGATCGATCGCCCCCGGCCGGTTCGAGGGCAAGGACGTCACCATCCAGGACGTGTTCGAGGCGGTGGGCGCGCACGCGGCCGGGCGGCTCTCGCTGGCCCGCCTGAAGGAGCTGGAGGACGTGGCCTGCCCGGGCAGCGGCGCCTGCGGCGGGCAGTACACGGCGAACACCATGGCCCTGGCCATGGAGGTGCTGGGGCTGGGGCCGCCGGGCTACGCCACCATCCCCGCCGAGGATCCGCGCAAGGACGAGGCCACCCGCGAGGCGGGGGCCACCCTGGTGCGCCTGCTGAAGGAAAACCAGCGCCCCCGAGACGTGGTCTCCCGCGCCTCCTTCGAGAACGCCATCGCCGCGGTGGCGGCCACCGGCGGGTCGACCAACGCGGTGCTGCACCTGTTGGCCATCGCCAGCGAGGCGGGGATTCCTTTGGCGCTGGAGGACTTCGACTCCATCAGCCGGCGCACGCCGCTCCTCGCCGATCTCAAGCCCGGGGGGAAGTACACGGCGGTCGACCTGCACAAGGCCGGCGGGGTGGCGCTGATCGTCCAGCGGCTGGAGGAGGCGAAGCGCTTCGACGGGAACGCCCGCACCGCCGACGGCAGCGCCTGGAGCGAGCATGCGAAGCGGGCGGCCGCGGCGCCGGGGCAGAAGGTGGTGCGGC
The DNA here is from genome assembly GCA_035498355.1 of Myxococcales bacterium. GTDB lineage: Bacteria > Myxococcota > Myxococcia > Myxococcales > 40CM-4-68-19 > 40CM-4-68-19. The sequence continues at coordinate 14,750 of DATKAG010000404.1, forward strand.
CGGCGGCCGATCCCATCCGGGCCACGGGAGGCCTGGTGATCCTGCGCGGCAACCTGGCCCCCGACGGCTGCGTTCTGAAGATGGCGGGCCACGAGCGCACCTTCCACCGGGGCCCGGCGCGGGTCTTCGACCGCGAGGAGGACGCCTTCGCCGCCGTCCGCGACCGGCGCATCCAGGCCGGCGACGTGATCGTCATCCGCTACGAGGGCCCCCGGGGAGGACCGGGGATGCGGGAGATGCTGGGCGTCACCGCCGCCCTGGTGGGCGAGGGGCTGGGGGAGTCGGTGGCCCTGCTCACCGACGGCCGCTTCAGCGGCGCCACCCGGGGGCTGATGGTGGGCCACGTCGCCCCCGAGGCGGCGGTGGGCGGCCCCATCGCCGCGGTCCGCGAAGGCGACAGCATCGTCTTCGACGTGGAGCAGCGCGCCCTGACGGTGGAGATCTCCCCCGCCGAGATGGCGGCGCGCCTGCGCTCCTGGACGGCGCGGCCCGCCCGCTACGCGGCCGGCGTCTTCGCCAAGTACGCCGCCCTGGTCTCCTCGGCCGCGGAAGGCGCGGTCACCCGGGTTCCCGCAAGCAGCAGTTCCACTCCCAAGGAAGCGAAGGAAACGAGCGATGGCCACCATCTACACCGATAAAGACGCAACCCTCGACCTGGTCCGCGGCCGCAAGGTGGCCGTGATCGGGTACGGCAGCCAGGGGCACGCGCACGCCCTCAACCTCAAGGACTCGGGCGTCGACGTGCGCGTCGGGCTGCACGCGGCCAGCAAGTCGCGGCAGAAGGCGCAGGCGGCGGGCGTGCGGGTCTTGACGGTGGCGGAAGCCGCGCGCGAGGCGGACCTGATCATGATCCTCACCCCCGACGAGAAGCAGAGGAAGATCTTCGCCGA
>DATKAG010000405.1:0-17490 GCA_035498355.1 Myxococcales bacterium
TGGGCCAGCGCCGCGGCGTCCACGGCCCGGCGGCCCAGCTCGACGCGCGCCGCCCGCAGCGCTTCCCGCGCCACCCGCAGCTTCGCCTCCGCCTGCCGTTCCGCCTCCTCGCGCAAGGCCCGGCGCCGATCCCACTCGCGCCGCAGCAGCTCGAGCTTCTGCTCCAGCACGTCGCGGCCGCGCTCCGCGGCCTCCCGCGCCTGGCGCAGCTCCTGCAAGCGCGAACGGATCGCCCTGCCGCTCATGCCCGGCCCCCGCGCCGCACCCGGGGCAAGAGCTCGCGGGGAATGCGCCGCAGCTCGCTGTCCGGCAGCATCGCCAGGAGCTCCCAGGCGATGTCCAGCGTGAGCCCGATGCTCCGCGCCTCGTCCGGCCGCTGCCCCACCAGTCTCTCCTCGAAAGCGCGCGCGAACTCCAGGTAGCTCCGCTCCAGGTCGGGCAGCTCGTCGAACCCGATGATCGACTCCAGCGCCCGCGACCGGACCGCGTGCGCCAGGCTGGCGTAGAGCTGCCGGGCGAGGGGCCCGTGGTCGTCGCGCGTCCGCCCCGGGCCGATGCCGTCGTCCATCAGCCGGGAGAGCGAGGGGAGGACGGAGACCGGAGGGTAGACGCCCCGCCGGTGCAGCTCGCGGTCGAGCACGACCTGGCCCTCGGTCACGTAGCCGGTGAGATCGGGAATGGGATGCGTCAGATCGCCGGAGGGCAGCGTCACCACCGGCAGCTGGGTGATGGATCCGGGCCTTCCCTCGATGCGCCCGGCCCGCTCGAAGAGGGAGGCGAGGTCCGTGTACAGGTACCCGGGATAGCCCTTGCGGCTGGGGGCCTCCCCCCGCGCCGCCGCCACCTCGCGCAGCGCCTCCCCGTAGGCGGTGATGTCGTGCAAGACCACCAGCACGTGCAGCCCCAGGTCCCAGGCGAGGAACTCCGCCGCGGTCAGCGCGCAGCGCGGGGTCATCAGGCGCTCGGCCGCGGGATCGTCGGCCAGGTTGAGGAAGGCCACCGTCCGCTGCAGGGCGCCGGTGGCGCGGAAGTCCTCGACGTATTCCTCGGCCACGGTGCGGGGAAGCCCGAGGCCGGCGAAGACCACCGCGAAGGACTCCACGCCGGGGGCGTGCGCCTGACGGACGACCTGCCGGAGCAGGGCGTCGTGGGGAAGGCCGGCCTCGCTGAAGAGGGGGAGCTTCTGGCCCAGCACCAGGGTGTTGAGCGCGTCGATGGCCGAGATGCCCGTCTCCAGGAACTCGCTGGGCACGGCCCTTCGCGAGGGGTTGATGGGCGCGCCATGGACCGGCCGGCGCTCGTCGAAGGCGGGCCGGGGCAACCCGTCCCGGGGATTGCCGCTGCCGTCGAAGACCCGCCCGAGCATCTCCTTGCCCACGCCGATCTGGATGGGCCGGCCGCGGAACTGCACCGAGCAGTTCCCCAGCGAAAGCCCCGCCGGGGACCCGAACAGCTCCAGCACCGCCTCTCCCTCGGAGACCGCCAGCACCCGCCCCGCGCGCGAGATGCCGTCGCCCCCGCGCAGCTCCACCTCCTCGTTGAGGGCGATGCCCGGCACCCCGGCGAGGAAGGCGAGGGGCCCGCGCAGCGCGGTCAAGCCCTGGACCTCGATGCCGAGCATGCTTCAACCCCCTCCCTCGATCTCCCGCTCCAGCGCGGCGATCTCCTCGGCCGACAGCTCGCTGCGGGCCCTGCGCAGCTTCCCCACCACCGGCCAGGCCAGGACCTCCACTTCAGGGACGCCCCTCTCCACCGCCCGCAGGCCACTGTCCCTGAAGTGCAGCAGGGCCCGCAAGAGCGCAAGCTGGCGCCCGGGCTCGTCGCGCGCCTCGCGCGCGTCGAAGGCGTTCTGCTGGAGGAAGCTTTCTTGCAGCAGGACGGCCGCCCCGAGGATGAACCGCTGCCGCTCGGGCAGGCTGTCGGGACCGAGCAGCCGCGCGGCGGCCTCCAGCTGGGCCGCCTCGGCCAGGAGCGAGAGCGCCTCCCGGCGCAGGCGCGGCCAGGAAGGCCCGGCATGCTCCGTCCACCAGCGCTCCAGCGCCTCGGGCACGTCGCCCCAGCTGGCCTGGATGCCGATGGCGGGAAAGGAGCGGGCCGCCGCCAGGTCCTTGTCCAGCGTCCAGAAGGTGCGGGTGAAGGACTGGGTGTGGCGGGTGACCGGCTCCGCCAGGTCGCCCCCCGGAGGCGAGATGGCGGAGATCAGCGTCACCGCCCCTTCCTTCCCTTCCAGCGTCTCCACCCGCCCCGCCCGCTCGTAGAACGCCGCCAGCCGGCTGGGCAGGTCCGGGGGATATCCCTCTTCCGCCGGCATCTGCCCCAGCCGCCCGGAGATCTCGCGCAGCGCCTCGGCCCAGCGGGAGGTGGAGTCGGCGAGCACGGCCACCCGGCAGCCCATGTCGCGGTAGTACTCGGCGATGGTGACGGCGGTGAAGATCGACGACTCCCGCGCCGCCACCGGCATGTTGGAGGTGTTGGCGACGATCACCGTGCGCTCGGAGAGCGGCCGGCCGGTGCGCGGGTCGGTCAGCCGGGGAAGGTCGCGCAGCATGTGCGTGATCTCGTTGCCCCGCTCGCCGCAGGCCACGTAGACGATCACGTCCGCGTCGGCCCACTTGCAGAGCTGGTGCTGGAGCACGGTCTTGCCGGTTCCGAACCCGCCCGGCATTCCCGCGGAACCGCCCAGCGGCAAGGGAAAGAGCGTGTCCAGCACCCGCTGCCCGGTGATCATCGGCACCGCCGGGGGAAGCCAGGCGCGGACGGGCCGCGGCACCCGCACCCGCCAGGTGTGGAAGAGGCGGACCTCCGTTCCCCCCACCATCGCCACCACGTCCGCCACCCGCGCCGGCCCCTCGGCGGCGATCCGCTCCACCGCGCCCGAGACGCCGGGAGGGACGAGGATGCGGTGCTCCAGCGACGGCGTCTCGGCGACCACCCCCACGGCAGTCCCCGCGGCCGCGGCGTCCCCCTCCTTCAAGAGCGGCCGGAAGCCCCACAGGCGATCGCGGTCCAGCGCCTCCGTCTTCACCCCGCGGGCGAGGAAGTCTCCCTCCAGCGCGGCCAGCCGCTGCAGTGGCCGCTGGACGCCGTCGAACACGTTTCCCAGAAGACCGGGCCCCAGCTCCACGGTGAGGGGCGCGCCCCTGGCCAGGAAGGGATCCCCCGGCGAAAGGCCCTCGGTCTCCTCGTAGACCTGGGCGGTGGCCGTCCGTCCCCGCAAGGCGATCACCTCGCCGAGCAGGCCTTGCGCGCCCACGTCGGCCACCTCGCCCAGGGCCACCGGGCCCTCGCACTCGGCCTCGACCACCGCGCCCGAGATGCGGGTGATGCGGCCGCGCGCGCTCATGATCCGTAGGCCCGGGCGAGCGCGGCCCGCCACTCCGCCTCGAAGCGGCGCTCGCGCTCCTCCAGCGAGTTGTTCACCACCAGGTTGCCCGAGCGCACGATGCAGCCGCCCCGGATGACCTCCGGCGGACCCGCCACCATCCTCTCGCCGAGAAGCTCCGCGTCGAGCAGCGGGAGATCGCGCGGCGACACCGAGATGGAGCAGCGCTCGCCCGGCGGCAGCCTGCGCAGCGCCTCCTCCGCCCAGGCGCGAAGCAGCTTCCGCCGCGCCTCCTCTTCCCCTGCCCCCTCCAGCAGCTTGCGCCCCTCCTCGATCACCCGCTCGATCCACTCCTCCCGGAGGCGGAGGGCCGCGCGCCGGTCCTCCCAGTCCTCGCGGGCCAGGCGCTCGCGCCGCTGCCGTCCCGCCGCGGCCAGCTTCTCCGGGCGGTCCTTCGTCTCCACCGCCTCGGGCTCGTCCTGCCTGGACCGGGCGGCGGCGGCCTCCACCTCCTGCTCGATGCGCTCGATCTCCCCCTGCGCCTCGTCGCGCAGGGCAGCCAGGACGGAAGCGGCGCTGCCCAGGATCTTCTTCCGCCCCCTCCCGGCAGGACGACCAGGGCCGGCGGACCCTCCGGCGCCTGGAAACGGGCGATCTCCGCCGGCGCCAGGCGGGCCAGCGTCCGGGAGACCAGGATCAAGGCGACCTCGGGGCGGGCGCGCAGGGCGGCGGCGGCCCGGGCGAGCTCCCCGGAGCTCTCGCAGACCTGGCCCTCCAGCCCGGCGAGGGCGAAGCCGCGGACGTCCTGCCCGGTCCCCAGCAGCGCCCCGATCATCCCAGCCTCCCCAGGATCATGATGGCGACGATCAGCCCGTAGATGGCGATGCCCTCCGCCAGCCCCACGAAGACCAGGGCGCGGCCGGCGAGCTCGGGCTTCTCCGCCACCGCCCCCATGGCCGCCCCTCCCACCACCGCCACCGCGGCGGCGGCGCCGATGGCGGAGAGTCCGGTGGAGATGGCGGCGGCGAGGAAGCCCCAGCGGACCACCTCGGGGGGCACCGGCGAGCCGGCGGCCGGGGCGGCCGCGAAACCGGTGCGGGCGAAGAGCAGCAAGGCGGCGGCCGGCACCACCGCGAGGACGACGGCGGATACGGCCAGCCGGCGCAGCGAAGTCATGAGGCTTCCCCTTTCTCCTGTCTTCCCAGCATCAGCGGCCGGAACGGTTCACCCCCGCCGCGGAAGAACCGGGTGAAGAACTCGTAGTACTCGAGGCGCAGCACCTGCACGGAGACGGTCAGCCCCTCCAGCAGGATGGCCACCGCGTTGCCCGCCACCAGCGCCAGCAGCGAGAGCGCGCCGCCGAAGCGGAGCTGGGCGAGGGTGTCGATGAGGGCGAAGAGCGCCAGGGAGATGCCGGCGTGGACCGCCGCGAAGGCGGCGATGCGCACGAAGGAGATGGTGTTGGTGAAGAGGGAGAAGAGGCCGTCCACCAGCTCCACCGAGGCTTCCAGCGCCCCCACCCAGCCCGGCCCGGGCGCGTGCGGCTCGCGCCGGGGCAGCTTGCGCACGATCAGCGGGCGCAAGAGCAGCAGGCTTGCGGCGGCGCCCCCCAGGGCGATGACCACCCAGACCGGCAGCACCTGCTTCTGGGGAAGGAGCCAGCGCACGACCAGCACCAGCATCACCCAGTAGAGGAAGGCGCCGAACAAACCTTTGGAACCGAAGAGCGCACTGTCGCGCTTGCCCGCGCGCCAGAGGTTCACCACCCCGAGGATCAGCCCCGCGCTCACCAGGAACGCGCCCAGGCTGGCGGCGACGATCATGAACCGGGAGAGGTCCTCGATGGGCCGCAGCCAGAGGGCGGGCAAGACGTTCTCCAGCCCGAAGACGCTGCCGTAGAGGACGCCGAAGATCATCGAGGCGGCGCCGCCCTCCATGAGGAGGATGCCGTAGTCCAGGAACCGGGGAAGGAAGCGGAAGAGGCAGAAACCGGCGGCGAAGAGCACGAACCCGTGCCCCACGTCGCCGAACATCAGCCCGAACATGAGCAGGAAGCTGATGGCGAAGAAGGCGGTGGGCTCCACCTCCTCGTACGAGGGCGTCCCGTAGAGGCGGACCAGCCCCTGGAAGGGGCGGAGCAGCAGCGGATTGCGGTGGAGGATGGGGACCCCCAGGGCGGCGCGCGCCGCCGCGGGAAGGTCCTCGGGGCGCTCCAGGTCGACCACCGCCCGGCCGCCGGTCGCCGCCTCGAGGCTCTTGCGGAGCCGCTCGGCGTCCCGCGCCGGGACCCAGCCGGAGAGGACGACGAAGCGGCCGGAGGCGGCGAAGTGCGTCTGCGCCTGCAGGAGCAGCGCGCCCGACTCCGCCCTGGGCAGGAGGCGCCCGAGGACGGGAAGGGCCTTGTTCTTCGCCGCGGCCAGCTCCTCGACGGCCCTGGCCTCCGCCTGCGCGCAGCGCTCGAGGGCGGCGGGATCGGGCGCGTCGGCCAGGGGAATGGGCTCGCAGGAGGCCGCGCGCAGGGACGCGTCCATCCGCTCGCCCGCGGTGCGCGGCCCGGCGACGGCGAACAGCCAGCGGTCCCCCTCGCGCGCGAGGGGAAGGACGAGGAAGGGCGAAGCCGCCAGGAGCTGTCCGAGGGCGGCCGCGTCCTCCTCGCCGCCCAGGGCGATGCGCACCGCCAGGTAGCGCACCGCGCGCAGGCGCCCGGCGTCGAGCCCGGCCCGGGCGAGCAGCTCCGAGCGCCGGCCGTCCTGCTGCATCTTCGCCCGGTCCTCCCGGGCGGCGAGGAGCGCGCGCCAGCTGGCCTCCACCGACTTCTCCAGGGGGCGCAGCTCCGCCTCGATGCGCTCGCGTTCCTCGGCGAAGTCCGCCTGCTCGGAGCCGGCCAGCCCGCCGGCCAGCTCGGGGAGATCGGCGCCGATGCGCCGGGCGATGGACCGGATGCGGGTGGCGAGGTCGCGGAAGGCGGCCAGAAGCTCCGCCGCCTGCGGCGGGGCGGCGAGCCCGGGGACGCGCCCGTGCGCCAGATCGATCAGGTGCAGCAGCCCCTCCCGGGCGACGCAGCGGGTGATGGCCGCCGCGTCGCGGTTCGGCACCTGCACCCGCAAGTGCATCATGGGGACGGCGCGGAGCATCAGGGGGCCTCCCCTTCGAGCCGGGTCTCCGCGATGGCGGTGATCGCCTGCATCTCCTCCAGGCGGAGGAAGAGGAGCGCGGCGGCGCAGACCGGCCGGAAAGGCGGGCCGGCGAAGGCGCGCAGGCACTGGACGCGCAGGCGCGCGCGCAGGTCACCGACCAGCGCGGGGACGGTGCGGGCGGGAGTCTTGAGCTTCGCTCGCACCGCGTCGGTGACTTCGCCGCCGGCCAGGGCGCGCAGTCCGTCCGGGCGCACCTCGCGGCGGAGCAGGACCGTCGCCAGCGCGGCGGCCTCCGGCCGCAGGCCCCGGGCGGCCGCCCGGCTGACGGCGTCCACCTCGCGGATGCGCACCGCCAGCTCCGCCAGCGCCCGGGCGCTGGGCGCCCGCTCCGCCGCCTGCAAGAGGCGCCGGGAAGCGAAAGCGTCGAGCGACATCTCGAAGGCGGCGGGGTCGTCCTCATGGGCCCGCAAGGCGTGCCTGGCCGCCTCGCCCCAGGGGAAGGGCGGAAGACGATCGAGCGCGGAGCGGAGCGAAGGGGCCTCTTCGAAGGCTGTGCTGGAGAGGCCGGCGACCTTTCCCAGCGGCAGCCAGAGCGGCTGCCACCGTTCCCCGGCGAGCTTCGAACGCACCGCCCGGCAGCCGAGCTTCAGGTTCTCCACTTCCAGAAGGCCCACCACGGCCCGCACCAGGTCCGGGCGAGGCCAGCTCGCCGCCAGGCGCTCCGCATCGGCGACGAACCTGAGAAGGCAAGCGCGAAAAGCGCCCCCGGGGTCCCGCGCGTCGATGCCAGCGGAGCGCAGCGCGGCGGCGGCGGCCGAGGCGCCGGAGGCGCCCCGGAAGGCCTCGATCTGCTCGGGCCGGAGCAAGGTGGAAAGGCGGGCGCGGGTGCGCGCGTAGGCGTAGGCCGCTCTCATGGGGCCACGCCGTCGCGGACGATGGAGGCCCAGAGGCGCGCCGCGGAGGAGATCGACTCCTGCCCCTTCGCCCTCCTGGCGGCGACCCATCCGGCGCGCCTGCGCCGGCGCTCCTCGATCTCTTCATCGGCGGCGGAGACGAGCCCGCGAAGCTCCTCCTCCAGCCGGGTGGACGCCGCCCGGTCGCGCTCCCGATCCCGGTCGCGCCGGCCCGCTTCCGCCTCTTCGATGCGCGCCTTCGCCGCCCGCTCCGCGGCAGAGACCCTCGCGCGCAGATCCTCGTCCGCCGCAACGAGCTCGTCGAGCGTCGCGTCCATCGCGTGGGAATCACTGCAAACCGGGGGCCGGGAACGAGAGGCGCGGATCCTGCGGCCCCCGCCCCGCCGTGGTCCGAAAACCTTGCGCGCGCGAGAGCTCCAGGGCCCGTTCCAGCGCGGCATCCTCCCCGTACACGTCCTCCAGGAACTTCACCGCGCCATCCTCCCGGACCACCGCCGTGGAATAGAGGATCAGCACGGGGAACCGCACGGGGACCTCGACGGCGAAGGTGCTGTCCCCGCCCATGGCGAGGCGAACGCGCTCGGGCGTCCAGCCCAGGACGCGCGCGGCCAGGGCCGGGGCGTCCTGCAGCCGGATGCACCCGTGGCTGAAGTCGCGGCGGGGGCGGGCGAAGAGCCCGCGGGCGGGAGTACCGTGCAGGTAGACGCCGAAGGGGTTGGGGAAATCGAACTTCACAAGGCCCAGCGCATTGAGAGGGCCCGGCGCCTGGCGGAGGCGGAGCGAGCCGCTGCGCAGTCCTCCGGCCGCCTTGGCCGGCTCCACCACCCTGCCCCGCGCGTCGATGGCCTGGAATCCCAGCCTGGACATCGCCTGCGGGTTGCGCTCGAACCGGGCGGCCAGCTCGTCCCGCTCGATGGAGGCGGGGACGTTCCAGGCCGGGCGGAACACGACCTGTGCCAGCCTGCTGTTGAAGATGGGCGTAGGATGCGCGTAGGCGGTCCCGACCACCACCCTCATCGCCAGCACTCCCGGCGACCCGAAGGCTCGCAGCCGGTACTCGGGGATGTTGACCACGATGGGCGGGGCGGACAGGGAGCGGGGGAGCCAGCGCATCCGCTCCAGCGAGAGCCGGAGCTGCTGCACGCGCCGCGGGAGGGGGACGTTCAGCGCCTCGATCGTCAGCGGGCCGATGCGCCCGTCGGGCGCGAGGCCGTGGCGGGCCTGGAAGCGCCGCACCCCGGCGACCAGGTCCCCAGCGTAGCGATCGAGGACGGGCTGCGGCCCCGGGAGATCGCCGAGCAACCAGAGCCGCTCCGCCAGCCGCTCCGCCTCGCTCCAGGGATCCCCTTGGCGGACGATGCCCGGCGCGGCCAGGGGCGGCCCGGGATCCCGGCGGGCGAGCTCGAGATACTGCCTCAGGGCGAGGATCGCGCTGCGGTACCCGGCGAACGGCGGCTCGGCCTCCCGCAGGCAGGCTTCGACGTCGTCCGCGGCCGCCAGGCGGCGGACGAAAGCGCGGACGTCCAGGCCCTCCGCGCGCTCCGGCGAGAGCCCGGCTTCGCGGGGATCGATGCGCCCGGCGGAGAGATCGCCCACGTATCGCTCGGCGGCGACCGTCAGGGCGTCGTCAAAGGCGCGCTCGCTGCCGCCGCCGTGCAACGCCGCCAGCCGCTCCGGCCAGAGCGCGCCGTCGTAGTCGCCGGAGTCGAGCCCCTGCAGCCCGGCGGACTGGAGGACGGCGATGACGGCCAGCGCCTGCCCGGTGGGCTGGCCCTGGCGGATCCAGCGCAGCTCCGGCTGGGAGGCGAGGACCCCGGCGAGGGCGAGCAAGAGCGCGGCCATGGGTCACCCGGCCAGGGCCGCAGGCTGCGCCGGGCGCGCCTCGGCGAACGCCTTCAGCAGCTCGGCGCCGGAGAGCGTTTCCTGAAGGAGCAGCGCCCGGGCTCCGGCCCGCAGCTCGTCGGCGCGCGGCCGCAGCATGCGCAGCACCCGCTCGTGCTGCTCCCCGAGGATCCGGCGCACCTCGCGATCGATGTCCCGGCCCACCTCCGCCGAGTAGCTCTCCGGGCGGCCACCCATCCACTGCGCGGGCCCCGGTGGCTCGAAGCTGGCTTGCCCGAGGAGCGGGCTCATCCCATAGGCGGTGACCATGGTGCGGGCCAGCTGCGTGGCCTTGAGCAGGTCGTCCTGCGCGCCGGTGGAGACCTCGCCGAAGATCAGCTCCTCGGCCACCCGCCCGCCCAGCAGCACGGCGATCCTCGTCTCCAGCTCCGACTGCGTGACCAGGAACCGGTCCTCGCTGGGAAGCTGCAGGGTGTAGCCCAGCGCGCTCACGCCCCGGGGAATGATGGAGATCTTCTGCACCTGCTCGGCGCCGGGCAGGGAGAGCGCTACCAGCGCGTGCCCCACCTCGTGGTGCGCGACGCGCTCCTTCTCCCTGGCATTGAGCACCCGGTTGCGCTTCTCCAGGCCGGCGATGGTCCGTTCCAGCGCCTCCTGCAGCTCGGCCTTGCCGACGGAATCCTTCTCCCGGCGGGCGGCGAGCAGGGCCGCCTCGTTGATCAAATTCGCCAGGTCCGCGCCCGCCATCCCCGCCGTCATCCCCGCCACCATCTCGAGGTCGACGTCCGCAGCCAGGACGACGGTCCGGGCGTAGAGGCGGAGGATGGCGAGCCGCCCGAGGCGATCCGGCCGATCGACGAGGATCTGCCGGTCGAAGCGGCCGGCGCGGAGCAGGGCCGGGTCGAGGATCTCCGGCCGGTTGGTGGCGGCCATGAGGATCACGCCCACCCGGGGATCGAAGCCGTCCAGCTCGACCAGGAGCTGGTTGAGCGTCTGCTCCCGCTCCTCGTTGGCGACGGGAGAGCCGCCCCGCGACTTCCCCATCGCGTCCAGCTCGTCGATGAAGATGATGCTGGGGGCCAAGGCGCGCGCCTGGCGGAAGAGATCGCGCACGCGGGCGGCGCCCACCCCCACGAACATCTCCACGAACTCCGAGCCGCTGATGCTGAGGAAGGGGACCCCTGCCTCTCCCGCCACGGCGCGCGCCAGAAGCGTCTTGCCCGTTCCCGGCGGGCCCACCAGCAGCACCCCCTTGGGGATCTTGCCCCCCAGGCGGCGGAACTTCTCCGGGTGGCGGAGGAACTCGATCACCTCCTGCAGCTCCTCCTTCGCCTCGTCGACGCCGGCCACGTCCGCGAAGCTGACCGCGACCTGTTTCTCCAGGTAGAGCCGGGCGCGGTTCTTCCCCACCGCCGTCAGGCCCCGCCCCGGGTCGCGCTGCAAGAACAACCAGCCGAACAACAGCAGAGGCAATACCCAGAAGATCTCCGACCAGCCGCCCCCCTCGGTCCGGCCCGATACCTTCACGCCCCGCGCCTGCAACTCCGCCAGCAGGCCCGGATCCTCCACCCGCACCGTCTCGAAGCGGGTGCCGTCCTTCTTCACCCCCTGGACGGTGGTCGGCGAGACGCTCGCCTCGGAGACCTGGCCCGCCGCCACCATCTGCCTGAACTCGCTGTAGGAGAGGCCGGGAGTGGCCAGCATCGACCTCACCGCCCAGGAGGAGAACAGCCAGGCGCCGACCAGCACCGCGACCAGCAGCAGCCAGTTCCGGGGCGCCCGGACCATCGTCAGCTCCTCCGTCTCCAGGAGGCAGGCACCCCGCGCGACCGGCGCCGCCGCCAGCGCACCCGCGGATTCTCCGACCGGGGCAGCTCGCTCCCCGAGGCCAGCACCAGGCGCTGCCGGACGACCAGCGGCCCCCCGGCACGGCGGATCTCGTGCCGCGGCTCGGCGATCTCCATTCCCAGCTCACCCGCGCGCGCGGCGAGCAGGGCGGAGATCCCGGCCGCGCCATGGCCGGCGGCACTGCCCTCCAGGCAGGCGCCCTCCTCCAGCCGGAGGAGGACGACGCCGCGCGCGGCGCTCCTCCGCTCGGCGTGGAAGCGCTGGCGCACGGCGCCGATCTCCGCCGCCCGGACGATCTCCGGGACCCGGAGCAACACCTTCCACTCGCCGCTCCCCCAGGTGAGGAGCTCCGGGGGCGGGAGCGGGAAGTTCCGCCCGGCCGCCGCGTGCCGCAGGCGGATGGCCTCGCCTACGCGCAAGAGCGCCTCGGCCGCCTTGCCGGCCTGGTCGAGCGGGCCCTTGCCGGCGATGGCCAGGTAGTGCGCGGCCGGAAGGATGACGCGGCGGATGAAGGGACGAGGCGAGAGCGCGGAAACCGGGATGGGCTCCATTCCCCACCTCCTCAGGGCGGATTCCCCTGCGCTGAACCTGGTGGATCGAAGGGCTCCGGATCGCGCCCCAGCGCCGCCGCGGCGTCGGGCGTGAGCCGCTCCTGCCGATCCCCTCGGGCGCGGGCGAGGAGCGCCAGCACCTGCGCGTCGCTCACCTGCCGGAAGTCCTCGTAGAAGTAGCCGACCGCTCCGAAGTGGTAAGGGACCGCGACCGCCACCAGCTCGTCCACCTCGTCCCGCAGCTCCCGCTCGGTGTCGGGGGCGATCACCGGCACGGCCAGCACCAGCCGGCCCGGCCGTCGCTGGCGCAGGGCGCGGATGGCGGCCCGGGCGCTGGCGCCGCGCGCGACGCCGTCGTCGACCAGCACCACCGTCCGGCCCTGGAGATCGAGGGGCGGGCAGGAGGCCCGATAGAGCTGCACCCGGCGCGCCAGCTCGGCGCCCTCCCGATCGGCGATCGAGGCCAGCTCCTCGCGCGGGATCTCCAGGACGCTGATGGCCCCGGCGTCGAGGTACACCGCTCCGCCCTCGGCGATCGCCCCCACGGCTAGCTCGGGCTGATCGGGAGCCCCCAGCTTGCGGACGATCACCACGTCCAGCGGCGCGCCCAGCTCGCGGGCAACCTCGTCCGCCACCGGCAGGCCGCCGCGGGGAATCGCCACCACCACCGGGCGCTCCTTGGCCAACGGCTCGAGCAGCCTGGCCAGGGCGCGGCCGGCCTCCTCCCGGTTCCGAAAGCGCGTCAGCATGGTTCCTCCTTCGCCGCGCGGCAAACTTCGCCTGGGACCCGGAAAGGAGCAATGCAAGTCCCGCACCGCCATCCGGCTCGGCGCTTGCACTCCGAATCCGCGGAGGTGCCGCCATGTCCGCCCGTTCCCTCGCATTCCTCCTGCTGGCTGGCTTGCCCCTCGGGTGCGCAACTTCTGCCGCGCAGGCCCCCGCCCCCGGCGACGCGGTCCCTGCGCCCCGCGACGCAGCCCTTTCGCCGCAGCCCGTCCGCGTGGATGGCGCCGAGGCGAAGAGGCTGGTGGCGGCAGGCGCCCGCCTCGTCGACGTGCGCGACGCGGCGTCCTACGCGAGCGGGCACCTGCCCGGCGCCATCAACGTTCCGGTGGAGGACGTCGCAGCGCGCGCGGCCGAGATCGGTCCGGCGGGCGCCAGCGTGGTGCTGTACTGCAAGAGCGGGGTGCGGAGCGCGAAGGCCGCATCCATCCTCGCCGGCCTGGGCTACCTGCACGTCTACGACCTGGGTTCGTACCTGAACTGGGGAGAGGGAGCCGGAGCCCCGCCGCCAGCCGCTCCCCTGGGCCCGAAGACCTGAACGGAGAAGAAATGAGCGGGCCCGGGCGGCGCCGCCGTGAAGACGGCGCAGGCCCGGGCCCCGGACTTCTTCACGCCTTCACTTCCTCCTTCCCCAGCGCTCCCTTCACTTTCTCGATCACCGACTTGACGGTGACCTTGCGCGGCTGGAACCCGGCCTTCTTCGGGGCCACGATGGTCAGCACGCCTCCCTTGAGCTCCGCCTCGATGTGCTCGAGGTCGACGCCCTCCGGGAGCTTGAAGGAGCGGGTGAAGATCCCGCAGGACCTCTCCCAGGTGTAGTACACGTCGCCCTTCTCCTTCTTCTCCTCCTCGCGCTTGCCGCTCACCGTCAGGCGCGCGCCGCTCACCGTCACCTCGATGTCCTTCTCGGCCACCCCGGGAAGATCCGCCTTCACCAGGAAGGCCTCCTTGGTCTCCTTGACGTCGAACCGGGGGGTGAACTCCCCCAGCTCCCGCTCACCCTTCTCGAACAGCGGCGCCAGCTCGCGCATGGGCTCCCACTCCATCAGGCTGCGCAGCATGGGGAACCCGAGGAACCGCTCCGGCTCCTTGTGAACCAGCATCCCGATTCACCTCCTCTCACGGAGAGAACCGGGGCCTCCTCCCCGAGAGCGCCCATAGGGCAGGCAGTCGCGCCACGATCGAGCACGCGCTCTCCCGGGCCCCGGACGACCCCGGCTCCCTCACGAGGTGAAAATAACCGCCCGCTTCCGCGGTCAAGGCGGCAATCTGCCGCGCTCAGCTCGCCGAGATCGGCGCCCACCGGTCGCTGCGCACCCGGGTGGCAGCGAAGCGCCGGAGCGCGGCGAAGACCACCCCGGCCAGCGCGGCGCCGGCCAGCACGTCGATGGCGTAGTGGAGCGAGAGATAGACGGTGGAGAAGATGATGGCGGCCACCATCCCGGCGAGGAGCAGGCGCCGGCGGCGGAACATGGGCCAGGCCACGAAGAGGAAGACCAGGGAGGTGGCGGTGTGCCCGCTGGGGAAGGCGTCCAGCTCGTTGCGCTCGCAGGTGTGGAGGAAGACGCGCAGCGCGGCGCTGGGCCAGCTCCCTCCCAGCCGCGCCTGGGCCTCCGCAAGGGGAATCCGCGGTCCGGCCGCCGGGGCGATGAAGTACGCGGCGTACGAGGCGAGGAGGACGGCGCTCACCGAGAACACCATCCGGTCGAACTCCGCGGCCCGGCCCTGCCGGTAGAGCACGGCCGCGCAGACCACGGCCAAGAGGTAGTAGCTGGCGTAGGCGATCGAGGCCGCGTCGGTCAGCCAGCCCGGGCGGCCCAGGGCATTCGTCCAGGCGAGGACCAGGGGCCCGAGGAAGCGCGCGTCGATGGCGGCCAGGGCGCGGTCGTAGCGGTTGGGGTTGAGGTGCGCGATGGCCGGACCCACCGCGTTCACCAGCGCGGCGAGCACCGGCACCGCCACGAAGCCATGGGCCAGGTGCAGGATGCGGGAGCGCCCGCGCAGCCGGGCCAGGGCCACGATGCAGGCCGCCATGGCGGCGATGGCGGCGAGGAGGAAGGCGGGCGAGGGCACGAAGAGGGCGGTGACCGCCGCCAGCAGGGCGAGGAAGGCGAGCAGCATCCGGTCCACCGGCACCAGGGACGGGTTGGCTGCCGGTGGCTTCCGCAAGCGGGACCGCCTTTCAGTGCAGTTGCATCTCCTCGGCCGCAGCGCGCGCGATCGGCGCCTGCACCAGGGCGGAGGCGAAGCGACGGGCGAAGTCCTCCACCAGGGCCCAGTCAGTGTACTCGTAATCGCGGCTCGTGTCGGTGTCTCCCCCGGTCATCCAGGCGATGAACTTCATCACCAGCCGGATGTGCAGGGGATAGCGGCTGTAGGGAAGCGCTCCCGCCACCGCCAGGCGCGCGTTGGGCAGCCAGGCGGTGCGCTCGGAGAAGTGGCGGAAGCACTTGGCCACCTCGCGCTTCGCCGAAGGCTTGTCGCGCCCCGCGGAGAGGCTGACGCTGACGAAGGCGTTGGGGATGGCGTCCAGCTCCACGCGGAATTTGCGCACGAACTCTTCCAGCGCCCGGGGATGCTTCCCCATCCGCACCGATCCCAGCACCAGGGCCGCGTCGAAATCGCCCGGCGCCACCTCGGCGGGCGGAGCGGCGGAATCCACCACCTGGGCCTCCTGCCCCAGTGCCACGAGCACTTCTGCCATCCGGCCGGCGATGCGCCGGGTGTGGCCGTCGGTGGTTCCGTAGACGACGAGGACGCGCGGCATGGCTGCCTCCTTTTCATCCGCGCTCCCAAGCATTCGCCATGCCACCGGGGGGCGGCAAATTTCACGCCCGCAGCGCGCGGGCCTCAGAACCGTCCCGCGAGCTCCGCGTCGAGGGTCCCCGATTGCCCCGTGTTTCCGCCGAAAAGCTGGTCCTCCCCGTTCAGGGTGGTGCGGGCGGTGGCTGAAAGCCGGAGCGCGACCGATGGGCTGAGCTGGGCCTGTACCCGGGTATAGGCGCCCAGCTCGTCGAGGTTGACGGGCGAGACCGCGCTGGTGCGCGACCAGAAGACGCGCGCGATCACCTGGACGAGGATGGCGGGACGGACCACGAGCTGTAGCCAGGCGCTCTGGCCAGGCTCCCATCCTTCCTCCCGGACGTACCCGATGGAAGCGCCCAGGTGATCGGAGAAGAGCCGCGGCGCCCCCAGCTCGGGGCCGAACCAGGTCCGCATCTGCCCGTTCCCCGAGAGATCGCTGCTCATCCCGGAGATGAGGGAGAAACGGATCACCTGTGGCGGCGGGTCCCAGGCCAGGGAGAGATCGGCATGGTAGGCGGCGCCTCCGGACTGGACGTTGCCCGGCCCGTCGAGCTCGGGAACGGCGATGCCCTGGTAGCGGAAGGAGCCGATGAGGCTGAGGCCGTCGACCGGCCGCAAGGCCCCGTCGAAGCGGAACGCGTCGAGCGATCCGGGCGCCTTCTGGTCGCCGTTGGCCAGGCGCACGTCCAGCGCCGCGTCGAAGTGGCGGGTGATGCGGGCTTCGACCAGCCCTTCGCCTTCCAGCCTCTGTCCCAGCTCGCTGGTATTGACGAAGGCGAGGCGCAGCTCGTGGCGGAAGTAGCGAAGGATCGAGCCCGACTCGCCGGTGTAGAGGCCGGACCAGTACCCGCCAAACGTCCCCTGGCTGAAAGAGGGGGCCAGCGTGACCGCGTCGGGGATCACGCCGCCGAAGACTCCCACCTCCGTGCCGCCCGCGGTGCGCCAGCCGGCTTGCGCGCCGTCGAGGATCGGCTGCCCCGGCGTCCCCCAGGGCCGCACCCGGCCCAGCGAGAGCGCGGGGCCGCCGTAGAGGGCGCGGCGGGAGAGATTTGCTTCCCAGACGTAGAGCTGGACCGGGTCGTCGGGCCGGAAGCTGATCGGGTCCGACCTCCCCGACCAGAAGCGCGCGCTCAGATCCACGTTCAGGGTGAATCCCTTCCCGACCGGGGCCCCCGTCACCTTCGCGTCGAGGCGCTCCTGCTGCCAGGCACCCGCGCCGGTGGAGAACCAGCCGGCGTAGCCCACGCCCACCTCCACCGTGTGCGACGCCGGCGGTTTGGGGGGAGGGTGGTACTGCACCTTCTCGAAAAAGGCCGAGGCGAGCACCGCCGCCCGCTGCTCCAGCACCGCGGGCGGGGGCGGGGCCGGCAGGCGCCGCACCACCGGCGCGGCAGGAGGAACCGGCAAGAGGACAGTGTCGCCGCGGCGCCCGCTGCCCGCGCAGGTGGCGTAGCGGTCCGAGACCTCCTCCACCCGGCAGGTGCCCGCCCTGAGCTTCAGCATCTGGCCGGGGGCCAGCCCGTCCCTGGCGCCCGCGTCGAGATAGAGGCGGCTGGCGGTGGCGTAGATCACGCTCCCCGTCTGCCTCCGCTCCGCCGCCGCGGGCGCGGCCGCGAGCGCGAGGACGATGGCGAAGGCGCCGCGCATCAGCGCACCCTCCGGAACATCGGCCGCATCCCCGTCTGCGCGGTGAAGCTGTGGCACTGGTAGCAGCTGCGATCGTTGCACTGGAACGCGGGGACGGCGCTGTGCAGCGGGGCCGTCTTGGCGCAGGTGTGGCAGCGCAGGCAGTCCGCGGTGTTGGTCGCGCAGGTGCCGGTGGGGACCAGGGAGGTGAGCGTGGTGTGGCAGTCGAGACAGGCGATGCCGGAGTGGGGCCCTCCGACGATCTGGAAGCAGGCTTCGTGCGCCAGAAAGCGCGCGCCCTGGAAGCGGGTGGGGAAGTGGCAGCTCTTGCAGTCGGTCCCGAAGCCCGCGCGGCTGTGATCGAGGGGCGTGCCGGCGGTGCGCGCGTAGTCCGCGGCGTGGCACTCGATGCAGTCGCGGGTGGCCCGGGTGAAGCGGCGATCGCGCTGGTCGAGATGGCACTCCTCGCAGGGGATGGCCGCGTGCCGTCCGGTGAGGGGAAAGCCCGTGCGCCGGTGCGCCTCGGGCCCGAAGCGGCTGTTCCAGTCCCGGGCGTCGTGGCAGGAGCCGCAGTGGATGCCGAACTCGCCCGTGTGCACGTCGCGGTGGCAGGCCGCGCAACTGGCGGGGATCGGGGTCTTGTAGTCGCCGCTCACGTGGCA
>DATKAG010000406.1:0-6331 GCA_035498355.1 Myxococcales bacterium
TCCACGCCTACGGCCTGGGCAACGCGCTCACCTTCCCCTTCTGGGTGGGCGCGAGCACGGTGCTCGCTCCCGACCGGCCCACGCCCGATCTCGCCTGGCGCACCATCGCGGAAGCGAAGCCCACCGTGTTCTTCGGCGTGCCCACGCTCTACGCCGCCATGCTGGCGCAGAAGGAAGCCCCTGGCGCTCTGCCCTCGCTGCGGCTCTGCGTCTCCGCCGGCGAGCCGCTGCCGGGGGACCTGTTCACCCGCTGGATGGCGAAGTACCGCACCGAGATCCTCGACGGGATCGGCTCCACCGAGGTGCTGCACATCTACGTCTCCCCGCGGCGGGGAAAGGCGAAGCCGGGCTCCACCGGGCTTCCGGTGGACGGGTACCAGGTGCGGATCTTGGACGAGAACGGGGCGGAGGTCCCGCGGGGGAAGACCGGCGACCTGGTGGTGCGCGGGCCCAGCACCGCCACCGCCTACTTCAACCGGCGTGAGCAGACGCGCGCGAAGATGCGCGGGGAGTGGTTCTTCAGCGGCGACAAGTTCGTGCAGACCGAGGACGGCGAGTTCCATTACGTCGGCCGCTCGGACGACATGTTCAAGGCGGGCGGGGAGTGGGTCTCGCCCACCGACGTGGAGGCGGCGCTGGTCTCCCACGCCGCGGTGCTGGAGGCGGCGGTCACCCCGCGGGACGAGGGGGGCCTCTTGCGCCCCCAGGCGCACGTGGTGCTCACCGAGGGCAGCCAAGGGACGCCGGAGCTGGCGGAGGAGCTGCGCCAGCACGTGCGCTCGAAGTGCGCGGGGTTCATGGTGCCCCGGCAGATCCATTTCGTGGCGGAGCTGCCCAAGACAGCGACCGGCAAGATCCAGCGCTACATCCTGCGCGGCGAGTCCACTTGAAGGTGCAGGGCGTCGAGCTGCACGTGGAGGACAGCGGAGGCAAGGGGCCCGCCGTGATCTTTTCCCACGGGCTGCTCTGGAGCGCCTCGATGTGGCGGTTCCAGGTGGCGGCGCTGCGGGGAAGCTACCGCTGCATCGCCTACGACCACCGGGGGCAGGGCAAGAGCGAGGTGACGAGGTCGGGCTACGACATGGACACCCTCGCCGCCGATGCGGTCGCGCTCATCGAGCAGGCGGGCGCGGCCCCGGCCCACTTCGTGGGCCTCTCGATGGGCGGGTTCGTGGGCATGCGGGTGGCGGCGCGGCGGCCCGAGCTGGTGCGCTCGCTGGCGCTGGTGGAGACGGCCAGCGACGCCGAGCCGCGGCGCTCGGCCGCGAAGTACGCGGCGATGAGCTTCCTCACCCGCTTCTTCGGCACCGGCCCGTTCGTGCCGGCGGTGATGAAGATCATGTTCGCCCGGCCCTTCCGGGAGGATCCCGCCCGGGCGGGGCTGCGCGAGGGCCTGGTGCGCGAGATCCTCGAGAGCGATCTCACCGGCCTGCGCCGCGCCGTGGGCGGCGTGATCCACCGCAAGCCGGTGGCCCCGGCCGAGCTGCAGAAGATCCGCGCTCCCACCGTGGTGATCTCCGGCGAAGAAGACGCCGCCATCGTCCCCGCCCGCTCCCGCCACACCGCCGATCAGATCGCCGGCGCCCGCTTCGTCACCCTCCCCCGCGCCGGCCACAGCTCTTCCCTCGAGGAGCCCGACGCCCTCACCCACGCCCTCCTCGAATTCTGGTCCTCCCTCCCCAACTAAGACTCAAGCCGGAGATCGGGGACACAATACGCAACCCCCCGTGCCAAGTCTGTTGGCATGGGTTGCGTATTGTGTCCCCGATCTCCGACTGAGGTCGGGTTAGCGTTTGGCGGCGGCGGCGGGGGTGGCGGCGTTGACCGGGGGTGGTTCCGCCTGTTGCTGGGTTTCCGGAGGGGGAGGGAGGACCAGGGAGCAGCCCTCCTTGGGCTTGGGGATGCTGAACCAGCGGTTGAGGTCGATGCAGGTGTAGCGGCAGAGGCCGTTCTCGGCGCGGCCCTCGTCGGTCACCACGCACTTGCCCGGGTTGTCCAGCTCCAGCAAGGCCGCCTTGATCAGGCCCTTCTCCTGCTGGTCCTGCTCGCCCGCGTACGCCTTCTCCAGATCGGGCTTGGCGGCGGGATCCTTGTGATGCCGGATGTACTCCAGCATCAGCTCCTTGGCCTCCCACTCCTGCTCCGCCGGCAGCATCTGCGCCAGCTGCGAGTTGGTCTTCCACCCCGGCGTGTTCATCAGCCGGTAGATGGCGCCCAGGTAGATGTTCTTGCGCGCCTTGTCCTTGTTGGCCAGCGCCTTCTCCATCGCCGCCACCGACTCCTTGCCCCCCTCGGCAAAGAGCGCATCGAGCGCGAAGCACCCCAGCACCGGGTACTCGTCCTTCACCACCGGGCACTTCTCCAGCACCTCGGCGTAGACGGGGACGCCCGCCGCCCCCACCGCCTTCACCACCCGCTGGACGGTGCGGGGCTCGTTGCCCCGGATGCAGTCGTGCTTGATGGCGGAGCGCCGCGTGACCTCGTTGTTCATCTCCACCTTGGAGCGCTTGTCGCGCTGGATTCCCACGGCGAAGAGCTTGGCGTTCAGCGCCACCGCAGGAGGCGCCTTGGGAAAGCATTCGGGCGGCTTGACGTCCGGCTCGAGCTGCTCGATCTCCTTCAGCTCGCGCGCAAGCTTCGACTCGGGACTGTAGTAGTCGTAGAGCGCGTATCCGCCGAGGGCCACCACCCCTGCGCCGATGAGGATCGTCCGGATGTTCATGGCCGCGGATGCTACGACGCCGGCAGGGCAAGGGGCCAGCGGTCTGTGGCAAAATGCTCAGCGATACTGAGTGGTTTTCGACGCAGGGCGGCAGGGGCTGTGCTAACGTCGCGCCCTTCATGCTCCACGACGCCGACCGCGGCGAGTGGGCCGACGCGCTGGAGCGCGGCCGCATCGTCTTCTTCGCCCGATGTCCCGTCCCCCTGCCGGCCGGAGAGGACCAGGACTTCCTCCGCCACGGGCTCGACCCCTGGCTGCGGCGCAAGAACGTCAGCTGGTACCCGGAGGCGGACAAGCTCTCGGGCCTGCGAGCGCCCGCTTTCCTGCTGGAGCGCGCCCGCCGCATCCTCCGCGAACACGCCTTCCGCGTCCGGGAGTTCCTCGAGCGCGAGATGCCCGGTTTCTCCACCTCCTGGACGCAGGGCACCTCCAGCTTCCGCCCGCTGGAAGAGAAGGGCAGGGCCCTTTCGCCGCACGCCAGCAACGAGCTGATCCACATCGACGCCGGCGTCTACGGGGCGACGCACGGCGACCGCATCCTCCGCTTCTTCGTCAACCTCAACCCTGCCCGCGAGCGCGTCTGGATCAGCAAGGGCACCTTCGAGGAGGTGTTCCGCCTCCACGGCGAGGAAGCCGGCGTTCGCCCCGGACGGCTCGCGCCCCGCGCCCCCGAGCGCGCCTTCCAGCGGATGGTGCGCCTCACCAGCCGCGCCCTGCCCATGGCCCGGGTGATCGACACCAGCCCCTACGACCGGAGGATGCGCCGCCTGCACAACTGGATGAAGGACGCGGCCAGCTTCCAGCAGCCCCCTTACCAGCGCCTTTCCTTTCCTTCCGGGTCCGCCTGGATGGCGCTCACCGACGGCCTTTCCCACGCCTGCGTCTCGGGCCAGCACGCGCTGGTGGACACGTTCCTGGTGCCGCTGCGCAACTGCAAGCGGCCCGCCCCCTGGCACCTGCTCGCGGGAGAGGCGTGAGCCGGACGGTCCTGGTCCTGCGGTTCAGCGCGGTGGGAGACGTGGTCCTCACCGCTCCCGCCCTCTCGGCCCTGCGCGCGGCCTGGCCCGAGGCCCGCATCGTCTACGCGGTCAAGCAGCGCCTCGCCCACCTCGTCGAGCACAACCCGCACGTCGACCAGGTGATCGGTCTGCGCCAGGGGGAAGGTCCTTTCTCCTACGCCCGCAGGCTCCGCGCGGCCCGCCCGGCGGCGGTCCTCGACCTGCACGGCAAGATCCGCAGCCGGATCCTCCGGGCGCTCCTGCCGGGGACGCGCAAGGTGGTGTGGCGCAAGCGCGACTTCCGCGACACCCTGCCGGTCAAGCTGGCCCTGCGCCCCTACCACGCCTCCATGCTCCTCGCCGACCGCTACCACGCGGCGGTGGAAGAGCTGGTCGGCCGCGAGCTGCCCAGGGGCAAGCTGCAGTACTTCCTCGGGCCCGACGACCAGAAGGAGGCGGACCAGGTGCTGCGCGAGGCGGGCCTCGATCCGCGGCGGCCCCTGCTCGGGCTCTCCCCGGGCGCCAACTGGGAGACGAAGCGGTGGCCGGCGGAGAGATTCGCCGGACTGGCCCGGCGCGCCCTCGCCCGCGGCCTGCAGGTCGCCGTGCAGGGGAGCGCCGCCGAAGCGCCCTTGTGCCGGACCGTGGCCCGCCTGGCCCCGGGCACCGCCGACCTCTGCGGCCAGCTCGACCTGCGGGCGCTGGGCGGATTCATCTCCCGCTGCACCGCCTTCGCCGCCAACGACAGCGGCCCCATGCACATGGCCCGCGCCCTGGGCGTCCCCACCCTGGCCATCTTCGGCTCCACCGACCCGGCCATGTTCGACTTCCGCGGCCACCACGCCCTCTTCGCCGGGGTCAGTTGCGCGCCCTGCTCCTTCTTCGGCCGCAGGCGCTGCCCCAAGGGACACTTCCGCTGCATGCTCGATCTGGACGAGGAGCGCGCGTGGGGCGCGCTCGAGCCCCTTCTCTCGGCCGGACGGCTGCCCCTGCTCTCCGCGTGAGCTGGCCCCGCTCGCCGCTCCTGATGGTTTCCAGCTCGTCGCGCACGGGGCCGGTGGAAGGCCTGATCTCCCTGGCGCGGGAGCTGCGCGCCCAGGGCCTGGACGCGCGGTTCGCCGGCGACTCGGTGCGCCCCGGGGAGGACCTGGGCGGGCACCTGGCGCAAGCGGGGGTGCCCTGGGAGGCGGGCCTGCGCCTCTCCCGCAAGCTGCGCCTCCTCGACGTCCTGCACGACGCGCGGCTGCTCACCGCCCTCGCACGCCAGGGACGGCACGACGTCCTGCACGCAGCGTTCGCCCACGATCATTCCCTCGCGCTCTGGGCATCCCGCCGGGCCCGCAACCCGGACCTGCGGGTGGTGCGGGCCGCCCAGCGGCGCATCGACGTCACCGCGGGGACCCTCCACCAGCGCCTCCGGGCCTTGCGGCGCAGCGACGGGGTGGTGGTGCACAGCGCGCGCTACCAGAGGGACTTGCTCGCCCTCGGCCTCGATCCCCGGCGCGTCGCGTACGTCCCGGCGGGAGTCGACGGGGGCTGGTTCTCGCCGGGCGCTGCCCCGGAGCTGCGCGCGAGCTGGGGCATTCCCGCCGATGCCCCGCTCGCCGGAATCGTGGCCCGCATGAAGCCGGAGCGGGGGCACCGCGATCTGCTGCACGCCTTCGCCCGGGTGGAGCGCGAGGTCCCTCGAGCCTGGCTGGTGCTGGTGGGCCGCGGCGAGGACGAAAAACCCCTGCGCGCGCTCTGCCGCGAGCTGGGCCTCACCCGCGCCGTGTTCGGCGGATACCTGCGCGGGCCCGGGCTCCTGCAGGCGTACCGGGCGCTGGACGTGGCCGTCTGGCTGCGGGAGGGCAACGACGGCGGCTGCCGCGGGGTGCTGGAAGCGATGGCCTGCGGGGTGCCGCTGGTGGTGGGCGACGACGGCGCGCCGCCGGAGCTGGTGGGGGAGACGGGAGTGGCGGTGCCGGCGGGCGATGCGGCGGCCATCAAGGGGGCGCTCGCGGGCCTGCTGGGAGATCCCGCCCGCGCCCGGGAGCTGGGGCGGGCCGCGCGGGAGCGGGCCCTCTCCTTCACTCCCCGCCGCGCCGCCGACCAGACGCTGGCCTTCTGGCGCCGCCTCCGCGACCTGCCCCCGGCCTGAGATGGACCCCGGCATCTACCTCCTGCACAAGCGGGCCGGCGAGACCAGCTTCTCTTTGGTGCGCGCGTTCATGGAGGAGGTGCGGGCCAGCGGAGTCCGCCGCGACCGGCTGCCCGTCTGCCACGGAGGCGCGCTCGATCCGTTCGCGGAAGGTCTCTTGCTGCTGCTCGCCGGGCAGGCGACGCGGCTGATGGACCTGTTGCATCCCGTCCCCAAGCACTACCTGGCGGAGATCGCCTGGGGCGCGGAGACCGACAACGGCGATCCGTCGGGCCGAGTGGTCGCGCGCGGCGACGCCGGCGCCTTGCGGGAGCCGGCGCTCGAGTCCGCCCTGCGGCCCTTCCTCGGCTGGCGCGACCAGGTCCCTCCGCTCACCAGCAACAAGCGGGTGGGCGGCGAGCGCGCCTGGCGCAAGGCGCACCGGGGCGAATCGTTCGAGCTGCCGCCCTCGCGCGTCTACCTGCACGAGGC
>DATKAG010000407.1:0-19333 GCA_035498355.1 Myxococcales bacterium
TGAACGGACAGCTCGTCTCGCAGATGAAGGACGACGAGCTCGCCCGCGTGCGGAACAAGGAGATCGGGTTCGTCTTCCAGACCTTCAACCTCCTCCCCCGCGCCTCGGCGTCGGACAACGTGCAGCTCCCGCTCGTCTACGCCCGGGTCCCGGCCCGGGAGCGGGCGCGCCGCGCCGCGGCGGCGCTGGCAGCGGTGGGCCTGGCCGGCCGCGAGGATGCCCGCCCCAACCAGCTCTCCGGCGGCCAGCAGCAGCGGGTGGCGATCGCGCGCGCGGTGATCAACGACCCCGAGGTCCTCCTCGCCGACGAGCCCACCGGGAACCTGGACTCGAAGATGGGGGCGGAGATCATGGACCTGCTCGCGCGCCTCAACCGCGAGCGGGGCATCACGGTCCTGATCGTGACGCACGACCCTGGGATCGCCGCCCGCGCCGCCCGCGAGGTGGTCTTCCGCGACGGCCGGGTGGTCGCCGACCGGGCGAGGGCCGCTTGAACCTTCCCCTCACCGCCTCGCTCGCCTTCTCCGCGCTGCTGCGCAACAAGATGCGCTCGCTGCTCACCACCCTGGGCATCGTCATCGGGGTGGCCGCGGTGGTGACCATGCAGGCCATCGGCCGGGGAGCGACGGCCTACATCGGGGAATCGATCTCCGGCCTGGGCAGCAACATGCTGATGGCCATGCCCGGCGCGTTCAAGGGCATGGCCGGGAGGATGACGCTGGGCGTGCCCCTCTTCACCGCCGGCGACCTGGAGGCGCTGCGGCGCGACGCGCGCTCGCTGCGCCTGGTGGGAGCGGCCAACTCGCGGCCCCTGCGCCTGATCGCCGGCGGGAACAACCACATGCCCCTCAACGTCGCGGGCGTGAGCCCCGAGTACTACGAGGTCCGCTCCTGGGGCGTTTCCCTCGGCCGCCTGCCCACCGCCGAGGAGGAGCGCCAGGGGAGCGCGGTCTGCGTCATCGGGCAGACGGTGCGCGAAGCGCTCTTCGAGACCCACGACCCGCTGGGCCGCGAGCTGCGCGTGCAGAACCACGTCTGCCGGGTGATCGGGGTCCTGGAGGTCAAGGGCGCCACCTTCGGCCAGGACCAGGACGACGTCGCCTTCCTCCCCTACTCCACCTTCTCCCGCCGCATCATCGGCAACGACCGGGTGGCGGTGATCTTCGCCCAGGCCCTCTCCGCCGATCGCATCGACCAGGCCAAGGAGGAGATGACCGCCATCCTCCGGCACCGGCGGCACATCGCGCCGGGGCAGGACGACGATTTCGCGGTGACGGATCCGCGGGAGATCCAGGCCCTCCTGCAGAAGGTGACCGGGCTGTTGACCTCGCTGCTCGCCGCCATCGCCGCCATCTCGCTGGTGGTGGGCGGCATCGGCATCATGAACATCATGCTGGTCTCGGTGACCGAGAGGACGCGCGAGATCGGCATCCGGCTGGCCGTGGGCGCGCGGGGAGCCGACATCCTCTCCCAGTTCCTGGTCGAGGCCGTGGTCCTCTCCTCGGTGGGGGGCGTGCTGGGGATCGGGATCGGCCTGGCCGCGGCCTTCGGCGTGGCCAAGGCCATCGCCATCCCCTTCCTCGTGCCGCCGCTGGCCACGCCGCTCGCCTTCTGCGTCTCGGTGGCGGTGGGGATCGCCTTCGGGGTGATCCCGGCCCGCAAGGCTTCCCGGCTCAACCCGCTCGCCGCGCTGCGCTTCGAGTAGTCCGCGTTGCCTTGAGCGTGTTCGGCGCCTTCGCGCGAACACGCAGCAAGAAGCGCCCGCCTTCGGCGGGGAGCCGCTAGCGGCGCGAGCGGCCTGGGCGGGCGGTGGCGTGAGGCGCCGGCCCGCTCCGCGCTCCCCCCGAGGGGAATCCGCGGGAGACGCGGGCGCCGGGGGCGGGCCGCGCCGTCCGATACCCGCCGCCGATGGGGCGCGCCGGGCGGTAGCCGCCGCCGATGGGCCGCGTCGTGCGGTAGACGCCGGAGTAGCGGGCGCCGCCGCGGTAGTAAGGCCGGGCAGGCGGGCCGCCGCGATACCGGCCCCAGCCGTAGCCCGCACGATAGAGGCCGCGGTACCAGCCGAAGTGCGAGGGGCCGTAGATGCCGAACCAGGGATGAGGGCCCCAGCCCCAGAGCCAGGGCGCGGCGACCCACGACCAGCCCAGCCGGACCGTGTACACGAACTGCCAGGGCGAGGCGGCGCCGTACGTCCCTTCGTCGACGTACTGCGAGCCGTACGGCATCCACACCCAGCCGTACTGGTTGGTGTAGACCCATTGCCCCGACTGGGCCGGCGGCGGAGTCGCGGTCGCCGGTGGCGCATACGAGTCGTCACCCTGGAGGATGCCGGCGCCCTCGCCTTCGGGCTGCTGCAGGATGCCCACCTGGTCATTGTCCGAGGCGCGCGGCGGCGGCGCCGCCGGAGGCGCGGGAGGCTGCACCGCCGGCTGCGCGTCGGGCGGGGTCGCCGTCTCCACCCCTTGCGCGTCGTCGGGCGGCGGGGGCGGCGGCGCGGACTGCGCGGAGGCGACCGCGGGGGCGAGGAGAAGCGAGGCGATCAGGGCGGGAAGCGTCTTCATGGTGTGCCTCCTCAGTGCAGGTACCAGAGCAGGTTGAGCCGGACGCCGTAGATGCTGGAGACGTCGTCGGCATAGCCGGGCAGGTTGGGGACCTGGTGCCAGGTGAAGAAGAACTCCGGGCTGAGCGAGAAGAAGGGCGTGATGCGAGCGTCGTAGGAGAGGCCGCCGGCGAGCGCGAACCCGGTGGGGCCGGCCGAGCGATCGCCGTAGCCCGCGTCGTAGGTGAGCCCGCCGAAGCCCGCGCCCAGGTTGAGGTTGAGGCCGTTGCCCCTGCGATCGCCCGCGAGCAGCGTCTGCCCGCGCACCGTCCAGGTCCAGGAGCCCACGTCCTGGCCGTGGTAGTCGTTGCCGCCGTCGGCCTCGAAGTCCATGAACATCTGGAAGCGGTCGGAGAACCCGTACCCGATGCGGAAGTCGAGATCGGCGGCGCCGAAGCGCGCGGGCCCCTGGTTGGAGAGGTAGAGGGAGCCGGCGCCCATGCCCAGGGAGAGGAGCAGCCCCTGGCGCGCCTGCGGCTGGTAGCGGCCGTCGTACGGCGTCGGGTACCCGCGGCGCATCAAGCTGTCCTGCGGACCGGAAACGAAGCGATCGAGCGCAGGGTCGTCCGCCGCACGGGCTGCGAGCGGGAGGGTTGCCAGCAGGACGAGGGCCAGGATGGGGGCTTTTCTGGTCACGCAAGTTCGACTGGCCCCCCGCATTCCGATTCACGCCGTTCGTCCTGGTGAAAAAGTTCGTCATAAATCCCGCTGGCGAGCTGCCAGGCCAGTGGCTGCCGCCGGAGGGAGCATTGCGGGCGAGGGCTGCGGATCCCATTTTGCTGCATGGTCCGCCGGCACCCCGTGCTCCTGGCAGTCCTCCTGGGAATCGCCGCCCTGCTCATCGCGGGCCGGCTGGCGCTGAACCCGTTCGTCGCCCGGCACACGCGGCAGGTGCTGCAGAGCCTGAAGGGCTACCGCGGCAGCTTCGACGACGTGTCCATCTCGCTCTCGCACCTCTCCTACACCATCGACGGCCTGAAGCTCGTGCAGGTGCCCACGCCGCCCGGCGCCAGCGAGAAGCGGCCCTTCTTCTACGCCCAGCGGATCCGCATCGGCCTGCACTGGCGCGACTTGATCCACGAGCACGAGCTGGTGGGCGACGTGGAGCTGGACCGGCCCAAGCTGAACCTGATCGCGGGCAAGTCGGAGGGGACCAGCCAGACCGGGATCGCCGACCCGGAGCTGGGCGACAAGATCAAGCGCCTCTCCCCCCTGTCGGTGGAGCGCATCCAGCTCATCGGAGCGGAGGTGGCGTTCACCGACGACACCGCCAGCGGCTCGCCCTCCATCTGGCTGCACGACCTCGACGCCACCCTGGAGAACCTCGCCACCCGGGTGGGGCTCAGCCACGGCGAGCCCACCACCCTGGCGGCCAGCGGCACGCTGCAGAAGACCGGGCAGGTATCGGTGTTCGTCACCGCCGATCCGCTGGCCAGGAAGCTGGGCTTCTCCGGCCGGGCCGCGGTCCGCCACCTGGCGCTGACCGACGTGGGCAACTTCCTGGTGAAGAAGGCGGACCTCTCGCCGCGCAAGGGGAGCATCGACCTCTTCGCCGAGTTCGACGCGCACGGCGGCCGGATCGCGGGCGGGGTGAAGCCCGTGCTGAAGGACGTGGACGTGAAGCCGGCCAAGGGCGGGCTGGGGCCCAAGCTGAAGTCGTGGATCGCCAACGCGGCGCTGGACATCTTCTCCGATCGGGTCCCGGGCCGGCACGCGGCCGCCGCCGTGATCCCCATGGAGGGCACGGTCAACGGGCCCCAGCCACAGCTCTGGCCGACGATCTGGGGTGTCTTGCGCAACGCCTTCGTCGCCGGCCTCGAGTCGGGATTCGCCCGGCTGCCCGCGGGCAAGCCCGCGGAGAAGGGCGTGCTCCCGCAGGCGCGCAGCGCCCCGGCGAAGGGCCGCCGATGAGGACGCTCGCCTGCGCCCTGGCGCTCCTCCTGGCCGGGTGCGTGCACACCACGCACGTGGAGAAGCCGGACGACCAGGGCGGCGCGGAGGCCCAGGCGCAGCCGGCCCCCAAGGAGGGAGGCGCGGCGGCGCAGCCCCAGGCCGCGCGCAGGCCGGAGAAGCCGGGCCGGCCCCCCTTGGCCGCGGCGCCGGGCGCCCTCTTCGTGCCCGCCGGGGTGGAGGAGATCCAGAAGGCGCTGGCCTCGCGCGGGTACCTCGACCTGTCGGAGGCGAAGGCGGGCGAGATCGACGCAGCCACCAGCGCCGCCGTGCGCAAGTTCCAGTCCGACGAAGGGATCGCGCGCACCGGCAATCCGGACCACGAGACGGTGCGCCGGCTGGGGCTGGACGCGGACGCGCTCTTCCGCAAGAGCTCTGCGGTCAAGGAGGGTTCCGGCTCTCCCTGATTTCTTTTGCCGGGGCAATCGCGGCGCGCCTACACTTTCCGCCGCGATGAAGGCCTGGCTGCCTGCGATCCTCTGCGCGGCGCTCGCGCTGCCCGCCCGGGCGGAGGAGGCCGTGCTCGAGGGGCTGTCCCAGCCCTTCACCGGCGATCTCGACGCCATGGTCCAGCGGCGGGTGATCCGCGCGTTGGTCGCTCCTTCGCGCACGGACTACTGGATCGACCGGGGGAAGCAGACCGGCGCCGAGTACGAGCTATTGACGAAGTTCGAGGACGAGCTGAACCGGAGCTACGCGAAGAAGCGCAAGCACGTGCGCCTGCACGTCAGCTTCGTTCCCACCCCGCGGGATCAGCTCATCCCCGCTCTTCTGGCCGGGCGCGGCGACATCGCGGCCGCCTTGCTCACCGTCACGCCCGAGCGCCAGAAGGAGGTGGACTTCGCCGACCCCTTCTTTCGCAGCGTGATGGAGATCGTGGTCGCCGGCCCCGCCTCCCCGCCTCTCGCCTCCCTCGACGACCTCTCCGGCAAGATGGTGTTCGTGCGCAAGTCGTCGAGCTACTGGACGCACCTTGCGGCCCTGAGCGACGGCTTCGTCCAGGCGGGCAAGCCGCCCATCGACCTGCGGGCCGCGCCCGAGGACCTGCTGGACGAGGACGTCCTGGAGATGCTGGATGCCGGGCTGATCCCCGGCGTCACCGTGTCGGACCGCTACCTCGCGCTTCTCTGGGCCAGGGTGCTCAGGCGCATCCGGCCGCGCGAGGATCTCCGCGTCCACGAGGGAGGGGAGATCGCCTGGATGGTGCGCAAGGAGAATCCCCTGCTCAAGGCGGAGATCTCCCGCTTCGCGAAGAAGAACGGACAGGGATCCGGGTTCGGCAACATCCTCATCCGCAAGTACGCGGGGAACTCGCGGCGGGTGAAGCCCGCCACCTCGCCCGGGGAGATGAAGAAGTTCCAGAAGATGGCGGCCCTCTTCCGCAAGTACGGGTCGCAGTACGACCTGGACTACCTCTTGATGATGGCCCAGGGCTACCAGGAGTCGCGGCTCGACCAGAGCGCGAAGAGCGCGGCGGGGGCCATCGGGGTGATGCAGCTTCTGCCCGCGACGGGAAAGGAGATGAAGACAGGCGACATCACCCAGCTCGAGCCCAACATCCACGCCGGGGTGAAGTACATCCGCTTCGTGCAGGACCGGTACTTCCAGGACCAGCCGATGACGGCGGTGGACAAGACGCTCTTCTCTTTCGCCGCCTACAACGCCGGGCCGGCGCGCGTGGCGCAGCTGCGCGCCCTGGCGGGCAAGAAGGGACTGGACCCGAACGTGTGGCTGAACAACGTGGAGGTCGTCGCCGCGGAGAAGATCGGCGCGGAGACGGTGACCTACGTCTCGAACATCTACAAGTACTTCGTTTCCTACAAACTGATGTCCGAGCTGCAGGCCGAGCGGGTGCGCGCCCTGGACAGCCTCAAGTAGCGCCTCACTCCAGCTGCAGCTCCGCCTGCCGCTTGGGTTTCGCCTCGGGCCGGGCGGTGGAGAGGAAGACCCGGTCCGGCGGCAGCTGGTGGCCGGTGACCAGCTCCTCCTGCACCGTCTCCGCCCGGGAGCGGGCCAGCTCGGCGAGGTCGTCGCCGGTCATCTCGATGGAGGCGAGCACGGCCGCTTCCATCTCCGCCGCGTTGGGATTGTGCTTGGGCAACAGCTCCGGGGGGACCGGCCTGCCCTGCGCCTCGAGCTGGGCCGCCTGCCTCTCCTTCACCGCCACCACCCGGTCCTGGTAGAGCGCGCGCAGGCCCGAGGACCGATCGCTTTCGCTCAGCGGCTGGTCGTCCGGCGGGGGCGTCTTCCCCGCCGGGGTGGCGTCGCGGCGGTGGGCGACGAGCAGATCGTCCAGCTCTTCCTTGGCCAGGCCCTGCCTGTCGCTCTCCGGATCGAAGAGGCCGTCGATGGAGAGGCGGAGCGCGGGCCGCTCGGTGAGCGCGTTGGCCAGCTTCCCCACCTTGTCCCGCTCGGCCGCGGTGAGGTCGGAGCTGCCGGGCGCGAACTCGACGAAGCTCATGTCCTCGGTGGTGCCGAAGAGCGAGCCGAGAAGGGCGAAGGGCGCGGTGGCGGCTTTCTCCAGGACGTTGACCAGGGCCTTCACGATCAGGCCGCCGAACTTGTAGTCGGGCGAGTCGAGGTCGCCCTCCACCGGCAGATCGATCTCCAGCTTGCCGCTGCGGTCGGTGAGGATGGCCAGGGCGAGCTTGACCGGCAGCTTGGTGGCGGTGGGGCTCTCCACCGAGTCGCCCAGCGCCAGCTGGTTGACCACCAGGAGGATGGAGCCCTGGATCTTGCGGGAAGCGAGCTTGTACTTCACGTCGAAGGAGAGCTTCCCCTTCTCCACCGGGTAGGCGATGTACTTGATGGAGTAGGGAGTGGTGGGCGGGAGGTTCCAGGGGGCGAGGCTCACCGCCAGGTCGACGTCGCTGTCCTTGCCTTGCGGCCGCAGCGTGCCGGCGACGACCAGGCGCGAGCCGTCCAGCCGGCCTCCCAGGTCGACCCTGGCCTTGGAAAGGCCCGGCAGGGTGAGGGGGCCGATGGCGCCGCCGAACTTCAGGAGGCGCAGCGTGTACTGGGGCTTCACCGACCGGTCCGCCATGTCCACCGAAAGGTTCTCGATGGCGACGGTGCGGATGAACGTCTGCGGCTGCGGTCCGGAGGGCTTCTTCGCCGGCTGGGCAGCGGGTTGCGGCGCCGGCTTCTCGCCGGCGGCGGGCGCGGCACGGGAGAGCGTCGACCAGTTGCTGGTCTCGTCCGGCTTGACGCGGTAGTGCGCCCGCGCGCCCTTGAGGAGCACCTTGTCCATGCGCGTGACCAGGGTGGCGCTGTCGGTGGCGATCTTCGTCAGCTCCAGCTTCTCGAAGCCCGCCAGCTCGTTGGCCTCCTGGTCGACCAGGGAGAAGTTGTCCAGGGAGAGCGCGCCGGTGAAGCGCGTCCGCGAGGCGGCGGGCGCGCCGGAGCGGGGCTTGGGGCCCGGCTCGACGTTCGCGTGTCCCTTGATCTGCAGGGCGCCGGCTGCGATAGCGCCCGTGATCGCCTGGCCCACGTAGGGCTGGAAGGCCGCCAGCGGCAGGTCCTTCAAGTCCAGATCCAGGTCGGCGAACCCGGCGTTCGCCCGCGCGGTCCCCTGCAGGGAGAAGACTCCCTGGCCGAGCAGGTTCATGTTCGCCTGCACCCGCGTCTCCACGTCGCCGGGGAAGGCGTAGGGTCCCACCCGCAGGGAGAGCTCGTCCACCACCGCCAGCCGGGCCGGTGGCTTGGGCACCAGGTCTTCCCACTGCAGCGAGAGCCCCGAGGTGCGAAGCTCGCCCATCTCCACTGACCACTTGGGGGAAGCCGGGGCCGCCGCCGGCTCCGGCTTGGGAGGGTTCTTCTGCCCAGCCAGTTCCGCCAGCTCGATCTTCCCGTCCGCCAGCCGCCGCGCCAGCACCCGCCCGTCCTCCAGCGCGATGGTGCCCACCTTGGCCTTTTGCGCCGCCAGGTCCACCGAGACCCCCGAAAGCGAGAGCGCGCCCAGCGTGACCAGCGCTTCCTCGCGCCCGGGCGGCTGCACGCGGAGCCGCCGGAGCTTGATGGTGCCGTCGGTGAGGAGGACCTGCGTGGGGGCCTGCGAGGCGTCGAAGCGGTAGGGCAGGCTGAGATCGATCACGCCCTCGGTGACGCGAAGCTGCGTGGAGCCCGAGAGGTAGGGTCCGAAGGCCGCGAGCTGCAGCCCGGTGATGGTGATCAGGCCGCTCGAGCGCAGCGGCGTCACCGAGAAGTCGCCCTTCCACGCCAGCTCGGTGGAAGGCTCCAGCCGGGCCTTGAAGTCGTAGACGCCGTTCTTCTGCGGCTCGGTGGTGAACCGGTCGAGGACGATGGAGAGGGGCTCCAGCCGCGCCTTGAAGGGCTGGGGGCGGTTGTAGTCGGCGAAGGAGAGGGAGCCGCGGTCGAGCACGAAGTGGCCGACCTCGATCACCAGCGGCTTCTCCTCCTTGGGCGGAGGGGCCTTCTGGCCGCCTTCCAGCAGGTCGGCGATGCTCAGCCGGCCGTCCTTCTCGATGGCGAGGCCCACCTCGGGCTGCACCAGGCGGATCTCCGACAGGCGCACGCCGCCGAAGATCTCGCGGAGCACCGCCACGTTCAGGTACAGCTCCTCGAATCCCACCAGGGTGGAGCCGTCGTGCCCGGCCACCCGGAAGCCGCGCACGGTGAGGGAGACGGCGAAGGGGTTGAAGAGCACCTCGCGCACCTCCACCGATCGGTGGAGGAGCGGCGGGAGCTGCTTGAGAAGCTGCGCGCGGATCACCCGTGGAGCCACGAAGAAGCCCACCAGGCCGTAGAGCGCGATCACGGTGGCGGGGATCCAGAACCAGCGCGAGCGCCACCATTGGCGCGGCTCAGGAGCCTTCGGCGGCTGCGGGGCCGCGGCGCTCTCGGGCGGCGGCGGGGTTGGCTCGGCGACCGGAGGGGCAGGCGTGCTGACGACCTGCGGCGAGTCTTCGCCTTCCATTCCCGGCGCCTCGGGCCGGGAATGATCCACATGGTGCTGTTGCATCGGCCGCCCTCCTCCTGTCCTGATCGGGAGTCGCGACGCGCGACTGTACGCCCGTGGCGGCGGAACGCCAACCCGGTCAGGAGCGCGCGCGCCGGGGCCAGAGGGCCCAGAGGAGCAGGGGCGAGAACTGGAGCGCCTCGACCAGCAGCACCCGCAGGCCGCGCTCGCCCAGCATGCCCCGGCCGATGGGCGCCACCGGGATGGGCGTCCAGGGCGCGAAGTAGCGCTGGTTGGAGAAGGGCCAGAGCAGCGCGATGCCGAGGCCGCCGTCGGTCAGGGCGTCGAGCAGCCCGTGGGAAACG
Organism: Myxococcales bacterium; assembly: GCA_035498355.1. Lineage (GTDB taxonomy): Bacteria > Myxococcota > Myxococcia > Myxococcales > 40CM-4-68-19 > 40CM-4-68-19. Next base: position 9,833 of record DATKAG010000407.1, read on the forward strand.
GCGACCGCTGCGCAGAGCAGCCAGAGGCGCGCGCGCTTCCGGCCGGGCGCAAGGCGCGCCGTCGCCGCGGCGACGGTGGCCAGAACGAGCGCGACGCAGATGGAATGCGCCGCCCCGCGGTGACCGAAGGGCGCTGAATAGGGGATGCCGAAGCGGAAGGCGATGACGTCCAGGTCCGGCGCCAGGGAGAGCGCGCTGAAGGCGATCATCGCCTCCGCCACGGTAGCTCGGCCCCGGAGCGGCCGGTCCGCCGCCGTCCAGAGCCTGCCCGCCGCCATCCCCACCGCCACGTGGCCGAGGCTCGCCATGACGTCCTCCTCTGCGCGAAGCTGAAGCGGGACTCAGCCGCCGCCGGCGGCCGCCGAGAGGAGCGCGAGGACGTACCGGCCGTACAGGTAGGCACCGGCGCGCACGATCAAGAACCCCCCGCAGACGATGATCAGCGAGATCGGCAGCGTCTTGCCTGCCCTGATGAGGTGCTCGTGCCAATCCCCCGCCTCCAGGAGCATGCCCAGCGGCACGGCGGCGCCGATGACGGCGATCGCGATCAGGAAGGCCCGGACGACCGGGTGCAGGCGGATCCGGCCGGAGATCGAGGAGCCGGAGCCAGACCCTTGCACGCTGCCTTCGAAGATCACATAGGGCCGTCCCCACATGCGAACCTGCGGGCGCACCACCAGCGACCCGGGACGCTCTTCGATCGACCAGCCGTAGATTTCCACCGGCATCGCGGCTGCGGCGAGCTTCGAGCCGCGCCAGCCCGCCACCAGCTGCCGCAGCCTCTCCAGCACGGCGGCGGGCGGCGCGGCCGATCGGATATCGACGGGCCGGGCGCGGGGAAGGATGTCCATGGCCCCGATCGAACCACGCGATCCGGGCGCTGTCACGATTCCCTACTGCCAGGTCCTCATCAGGAGCACCGACATCCCCAGGCCGGCGGGCTCGTTCTTGCCCAGGTCCTGGAAGGGCAGGTCGCCGATGACGGAGCCCTGGATCCTCCAGCGCGCGCCCAGGGGAAAGGCGCCTGCCACTCCCAGGAGCGTCCGGGCCCGCCCGCTGTCGGCCAGCCGGGCGCCGTTCTGGATGGCGTCGGCGGAGCGCATCTCCACCAGGGTGAGGGCCAGGGCGCCGCCGGAGTCGAACACGTACCCGCCCGCGACGCTGGCGGTGACCTGCAGGCCCAGCGTTTCCGAGACGCTGCCCACGTGGCGCGGGGCGCTCTGCAGGGCGAGCGCGGTCAGGTTGGCGAACAGGTGTCCCCAGATCTGCTCGAAGGCGAGCCCGAGGGTTCCCTGGAAGGCCCCGGCGCCGGTGGCGTCGGATCCGAGGGGCAGCGAGGCGGACTCCAGCGGCTTGCCGCTGGGGAAGACCACCCCGGCGAGCAGCGCGGTGCCGGGGATGAAGCGGTGCTCGCCCGCGAGGAAGAGGTCGTAGCGGCCGCTGAGGGCGATGTCGCCCAGGCCCCCGCCGATCTCGGAGAGGTTCCCGGCCGCCCGGTAGGTCTGGAGGATGGGGATCGACACGCTCAACTGGCCGCGGTCGAGGACCCGCACGGTGCCGATCAGGTCCTGCTCCAGGTCGACCTCCGCTGCGCCAGCGGGGGCGGAGAGGTAGTGGCCGGAGGGATCGAAGGAGCCGTGGATGCGCGAGCCGCGGGCCTGGAGTCCGAGGAGCGCGTCGTCGAGCGGGGTGAGCCGGGCGGGAGTGAGCACGCTCGCGCCGGCGCAGCAGGGCTGGGCGAACGTGGGAGAAGCCCAGCAGCAGAGAAGGCCGGCGGAGCCCACCGCGGCGAGGAGGCGGGGGCCCACGTCAGGGGATCTGGAAGGTGGGCTTCGCCGCGTCGGAAATGGCTCCGGTGAAGCTCGAGTTGAGGTCCCAGCGGCCCGGCATGGGGAAGTACACGTCCGTGAGCACGTAGGCGCCGCCGCCGGAAGCGGTCACGGTGGGCGACACGCTCGAGCCGTGCCCCATGTCCGGCATCCACGGCTCCACCGTCACCCGCAAGCCGTCGACGGGCGCGCCGCCGGGACCGGTGACCAGGAAGCGGAAGGAGTTGACTCCTCGCGCGGGGGAGTGGCCTGCCTCGGCGTAGACCGCCACCACCAGCGCGCCGGACGTGCTCCTCACCGTCTGCGCCGGGTTTGCCTCGAAGACCGTGCCGCCGCCCCCGGACGTGCTGGCGCCGCCGCAGGAAGCGGCCATCGCCACGGCCATGATCGCTGCGCGGCGCGGAGTCATTCGCGAGCGACTCGCATAAGCCCGCGCGCTCCGCGCTGCCATGCGAAAAATGATCGCACCCCGGCATTCCTGCGCACTTTCTTCGCAGGGGGCCCGCCTTCTCCACGTGCTACCGGTCGCCGCCCGGAGGGACACGACCATGAGAGCGAGCGCAATGCGATGGATCCCGCTGGCGGCGTTCCTGGCGGCCCCGGCCTTCGGCCACATCGAGGTGGCCTCGGGAGCGGCGACCTCGAATGCCACCAACGAGGTGGTCTTCTCCGTGGCCCACGGGTGCTCGGGGAACGACACCTACAAGGTGGTCATCGACATTCCCGCCGGCGTCACCGGCGTGCGGCCCATGCGCAGCGACTTCGCCATTCCCACGGTGGTGAAGGACGGGAGCGGGAACGTGACCTCCGTCACCTGGCAGAAGCCCGACGCGGACGCGCTGGACGCGGACATCCTCTTCTACAAGCTCACCCTGCGCTTCAAGACCCCCGACCAGGCTCTCTCCACCCTCTTCTTCGTCGCCCACCAGACCTGCCGGGCGGCCAACGGCGCGCTCTCGGTGGTGGACTGGTCCGATCTGCCCACCACCCCGGCCGCCCAGCAGACGGGAAATCCCGCCGCTGCGCTCCGGCTGGTGCCGGCCCGCGCTCCCGGTTGGAACAAGCTGACGGTGCCCGCGGCCATGACCGACCTGAGCATCTTCTTCAAGGACGCGCTGATCGTCTGGAAGGGGACCGCCGCCTACAGCGCCAATCCGAACACGGCCGCGCAGATCGCGAGCACCGCGGGCGTCTCCGCGCTTTCGGCCCTGGCCGCCGGCGACGAAGTCTGGGTCAAGTACTAGGCGGAGCCGCGCATGCTCCGACTCCTCGCCCTGGCCGCGATCTCCGCCCTGCTCGCCTGCGGAAGCTCCTCCTCGATGCAGTCCGGATCTGACGCCGGGGTCTCGGCCTGCCTGGAGAGGCCCACCGACCTGGCGCGCCCGGCCGCTTCCGGCAGCTTGCCGTGCGAGCTGCTCCCGCCCCGCTGATGCCGGCCTCAGCCGCGAGGCGGGTACTTCTTCAGCTTGAGCTGGAGGGAGCGGCGGTGCATGCCCAGGCGGCGGGCCGCCTCGGAGATGTTGCCGCCGCAGTCGGAGAGCACGCGGCTGATGTGTTCCCACTCGGCCCGGGCCAGCGAGGGAGCCTTGAACTCGTCGGCGGCGCCGGCCAGCGGCTCCCGCTCGTCGCGCGAGAAGGCGGCAATGATGTCGTCGGCGTCGGCCGGCTTGGGCAGGTAGTGGCTGGCGCCGAGGCGCACGGCGTCGACGGCGGTGGCGATGCTCCCGTAGCCGGTGAGCACCACCACCTTGGTGGTGGCGTCGCAGGCCTTGAGATCGCGCACCAGCTCCAGCCCCGAGCGCCCGGGCATCTTCAGATCGACCAGCGCGTACTGCGGCGACTCGGCGCGGGCCAGGGCCATGGCGGCGGAGTAATCGCCCGCGGTGCGCACTTCCCATCCCCGATCGCGCAGCGCGCGCCCCAGGCGGTCGCGCAGGACCTCGTCATCGTCGACGATCAGGATCGACGGCCGCTCGTCCACGGCCACAGCCAACCACGGCTTGGCCGGCGGCCCCAAGGCGGGAATGGGCGGATGCGAAAAATCATCGCACCCGCGGGGCGATGCGCGGGCCGCGCCTCTCCTGCTAGAAAGGGGATTCCCATGCCCGACGCGGCGCGAAACCTCCCGCGGCCGGTGGAGGACCGCATCAAGGTCCGCTGGCTCGTGCGCCTGCGCTGGGCGGCGCTGGTGGGCCAGACGGTCACCATCGCGGTGGTCAGCCTCGGGCGGATCGTGCACCTGCCGGTGCGGCCCCTCTTGCTCCTGGTGGCGATCGGCACCCTGGGCAACGTCTGCCTGGAGCTGTGGAGCCGCTCGAGCCGGCGGGTGCCGGCCGCCGGCATCGGGCTGGTGATGATCGCCGATGCCCTGCTCCTCACCGCCACCCTGGCCTTCTCCGGCAGCTACTCGAACCCCTTCTCCACCCTCTACCTGGTGAACGTCGCGCTGGCGACGGTGCTCTTGCCCCCGCGCTGGGCCTGGGCGGTGCTGGGGGTGAGCCTGGCAGGCTTCGGTTCGCTCTTCGCCCTCGATCTCCTCAAGCCGGGGGGCCTGCGGCTCTCGGAGCTGGACCACCAGGAGCTGATGAAGCTGCACCTGCAGGGGATGTGGGTGGCCCTGGCCATCGCGGCGGTCTTCATCGTCTACGTGGTGAACCGCGTCACCCGCGCTTTGCAGCGGCGCGAGCTGGAGCTGGTCGCGGAGCGCAGCCTCTCGGCGCGCAAGGACAAGGTGGCCTCGCTGGCCACTCTCGCCGCGGGCGCCGCCCACGAGCTCTCCACGCCCCTCACCACCATCGCGGTGGTGACGCGCGAGCTGGAGCGCATGCTCGCCGCCAGCCCGCCGGAGGTGCGCTCGGACCTGTCGCTGATCCGCCAGCAGATCGAGAGGTGCCAGGAGATCCTCGGGCAGTTGGCGGTGCACGCCGGCGAGAACGCGGGCGAGCCGCTGGTGCCGCTCTCGCCTGCGGACTGGGTGGCCCGCGCCCTGGAGGGCCTCCTGGACCGGGAGCGCGTCCAGGCGTCGATCGACCCCCAGGCGGCGGTGCTGCGCCTCGAGGGCCCGGCGGCGGCGATCGTCCGGGCCCTGCGCAGCCTGGTGAACAATGCCTTGCAGGCCTCGCCCCCCGGCGAGCCCATCCAGGTGCGGCTGCGGGAGAGCGGAGGCTTCATCCGCGCCGCGGTCAGCGATCGCGGCCCCGGCATTCCTCCGGCCACGCTGGCCCGGATGGGAGAGCCCTTCTTCACCACCAAGCAGCCAGGCCACGGAATGGGGCTGGGGCTGTTCCTCACCCGCACCCTGGCGGAGCAGCTCGGCGGGGCGCTGGAAATGGAATCGGCGCCGGGGGTGGGCACCACCGCGACCCTTCGCCTGCCGGCCTCGATCCGCCCGGCGAGTGGCTCGCCTCTCCAGGGCTCCAGGACGGCGCCGGCCCCCTGGCCCGCCGCCTCCGCCAAGGCCACGCCATGACCCGGGCCCTGGTCGCCGCCGCCTGCAGCGCTCTGCTGGGTTGCGCCGGGCAGGAGCAGTGCAACCCCAGCCCGGTGACCTCCTGCCCGCAGACTGCCCTGCGCTACCCCGACGTGCAGCCCATCATCCAGCGGCGCTGCCTGGGCTGCCATTCCGGGCTGACCGAGCAATGGCCGCTGACGGACTACGATCACGTGGCGAGCTGGTTCGACATCATCCCCCCGGAGCTCCTGGCCTGCCGCATGCCGCCGGCCGACGCGGGGATGGGGATGACCGACGAGGAGCGCACCACCATCCTCACCTGGCTGCACTGCGGCTTTCCCGAGTGACTCAGGAAATGCGCGCAAGCCGGGCCGTGAACGCTGCGCGCGCCGCCCGGCGCAGCGCCTTGCCGGAGGAGCCGATGGGGAGCTCCTCGAGCGGGCAGAAGGCGATGGCGCGCGGCAGCTTGTAACCCGCGATCCGCCCGCGCAGCGCGGCCCGCACCTCCGCGCCGCCCAGGCTGGAGGAGCGTTTCAGGGCGACCACGGCAGCGACGATCTGCCCCCAATCGTCGTCGGGAACGCCGAAGGCCACGGCGCCGGCCACCTCGGGAAGCTCGGCCAGGGCGCGCTCCACCTCCGCCGGGTAGACGTTGAGGCCGCCGCTGATGATGGTGTCGTGCTTGCGGTCGACCAGGGTGATGAAGCCGTCGGAATCGACGGTCCCCAGGTCCCCGACGGAGACGTGCCCGTCGCGGGCCTCCAGCGGAGCGACCGCGTCCCCTTGCTCGGTGAGGTATCCGCTCATCAGCGCTGGCGAGCGGACGAAGAGCTCGCCTTCGTGCACGCGCACCGAGACGCCCGGCGGCGGCCGGCCCACCGAGCCGGGGTGCGCGGCGTGCTCCTCCGGCCCGATCACGCTCACCGTCCCCGTCTCCGAGGAGCCGTAGAACTCGTAGAACCGGCCGGGCGCGAGCCAGGCGGTGAAGGCGGCCTTCTGCGCGGGCGGGAACGGGGCGCCGGCGACGACCACGGCGCGCAGGGAGTCGAGGCGCGGCGGCGCGAGCGTCAAGAGCCGGTGCACCTGCGTGGGAACGAGGAACACCACGCTGGCGCGGTGGCGCCTCGCTTCCTCCACGAGCGACTCGGGGGTGAAGCGCGCGGCGATCACCGTGCGCGCGCCCGCCGCCCGCGCGGCGCGCAGGAAGATGCCGGGCGCGGAATGGGCCAGAGGACAGACGATCAGATGCGTGTCGGCCGAGGTGATCGCGTAGCTGGCGCGCAGCTCGTCGGCCCGGGCCCGCTCCTGCCCGGCCGTGCGCCAGCAGCCCTTGGGCCGGCCCGTCGTCCCCGAGGTGTAGAGGAGCGTGGCGCCGATCCTGGCGTGATCGAGCGCGGCCCCCCGCCCGGGCGCGCCCTCCAGCTCGATTACCGGCAGGCCGGGGGGAACCGCGCCGCGGTGGGCCTCGTCGATCACCAACGCCCGCGGCCGCGCGTGGCCGACGATCCAGGCGATCTCGGCGGGCGCGAGGCGCGGGTTGATGGGCGCAAGCACCAGGTCCGCGGCGGTGGCGGCGTCGCGGGCGGCGACGAAGGCCGCGCCATTCCCCGCCAGCGCAGCGATCCGGTCGCCCGCCTGGATGCCGAGAGCGGCGAGCTTGGCCAGCACCGCGGCGGCCCGCCGCGCGGCGGCGTCCTCGTCCAGGATCTCCGCCATGCGCAGAGGATAGCCCAGGGAGCCGGCGCCGGAAGATCCGTCTCTCAGCGGACAGTCCTGTGGGCGCCCTTGACATATCGTGTTACGATATAGCTCAGTTGCCGTGTTCGGCGGTGTTCCGCAGGAAGTGATTGCCAGCGAGAAGCTGCGACGCGAGTATCTGGCCCTGTGATGGCCCGGCGCCCTTTGCCCCCGCTCGACCCGGACGACTACCGGAGGCTCGCCGCCTTCCGGCACACGCTCCGCCGCTTCCTGCACTTCAGCGAGTCGGCAGCGGCGCGGATGGGAGTGACCGGGCAGCAGTACCACGCGCTCCTGGCGGTCCGGGCCAGCGCCGGCGGCCGGCCGTTGACGATCAACGATCTCGCCGGGCAGCTCCTCATCAAGCACAACAGCGCGGTGGGGCTGGTCGACCGCCTGGCCGAGCAGGGGCTCCTGGTGCGCAAACCCGCCCAGGACGACGCGCGCAAGGTGAACCTGGCGCTGACGGCGAAGGGAGCGCGGGTCCTGGGGCGGCTCGCGGGCAGTCATTGGGAGGAGCTGGGCCGGGTGGGGACGCAGCTCAGGGAGCTCCTGCGGCAGATCGCGGGGTCGTGAGCTTCGCCCTATCTCTCCAGCAGCTTCTTCAGGCCCTCCAGCATCGACTTCCAGTTCTCCTCCGAATTCCGCCGGGCCTCCTCGCTGGCGTTCTTGTCCTGGGAGAGAGAGACGCGGGTCAGGGCGCCCGCCTGGGAGAGCTCGATGGTCACTGTGTGGTGGTTTTCCGGAGTGTCGGGCACGCCCGAGAGCGGGCTGTAGTGGCTGTACTGGAGCAGGCGCCGCGGCTCGATCCTGAGGACCTTGCCTTTGTCCTCGTAGGCCTTTCCCTTCCATTCGCCCTTCCAGGTGATGGAGCCGCCCGGCTGCCAGTCGGAGACCACGGTGGTCCCGAACGTGTACTGCTTGATGGTCTGCGGATTGACCAGCGCGTCCCAGACTTTCGCAGCGGGGGCGGCAATGCTGACCGAGGCCTTGGCCGTCAGGTTATCGGGCATGTGGGCTCCTCTTCTTCAACGTAGCTACCGGCGAGCCTGAAAAGGATCCCAGCGACAGGTTCCTCAGTGGCTGCCGTGCCCGTCCGGGTCGGGGGTGATCGAGTCCCCGTTCGCCGCACGACGCCTCGGGGTCCGACCATCCTCCTGGGATGTTCAGGGCTCCCTCAGGAGAAGCGGACCTCGTGGGTTGCCTCCAGGCGCTGGCCGCGGTTGTTGGAGAAGACCACCCGCAGCGCCCCCTCCTTCGCGCCGGAGAAGGCGAAGGTGATCAAGGGATCGTCGCTCAGGCCGGCGGTCAGGACGAATCGGCTGACGCGCTCGCCGCCGTAGAAGACCTCCATCTGCCGCAGGTAGAGCGGACCGGAGCTCATGTCGATCCGCCCGTCGCGGATGGCGTGACCCCTGCGGTTCGGATGGTGGATCTTGACCTGGGCATGCACCATCTGGCCGCGCCGGAGCCGGCCGTCGCGCACCAGCTCGGGGATGCGGATGGCCGGGGCGTGGACCTCCTCGGAGCTGGGCCTCCCCACGGCGGGATCGACGCCGCTGCAGCCCGAGCCCCCCTCGTCCACCTGGATCTTCCGCCGGCAAGACCAGCGGCCATGGCGATTGCACTCCGCGATCACCGTCAGCTGGGAGGCGCCGGGATCGAGCCTCGCCTGGAAGGCGAGATCGACGCGCCCGTTGGCCGGGGTGAAATGGAAAACGCCCTTGCCCGGGACCGCGTCCCGCGCATCGACGACCTCCAGCGCCGTGACGAAGTGGTCGGCCGTCATCGGGTGGGCCATCTCGATGGCGATGGGCACCTTGTCCCGGTTGATGGTGAACTCCGGCGCGTGGAGGACGGGAAGGTGCTCGCGCTCCAGCGGCGAGAGCCGGGCCGGATCGCCGGCGAGCAGGCGTATGCCCGCCGGCGAGGACCGGGCGGGCCGGATGCAGAGCGACCCCGCGGCCGCTGCGACGGCTTCGAGAAGCCCACGCCTGGTCATTCGCGGCGGCCGGGTCATCGGGGCGCCTCAGTGGGTGCCAGGCTCGAGCCTGGACCCGCGATTCGACCAGTAGACGTAGGCTTCCAGCGCCTTCATCGCGTCGGAATCAGAATCGAGCCTCACCCCCTCGTTGGGCTTCTCGATGCACCAGTTGATCATGTCCCGCAGCGTCGCGAACTTGCCGATCTGCTCCTGGAACTTGGGGAACTCGTGCGGGTGGACGTCCGAGGCGAAGGGATGGCACATGGCACAGGCCATCCCGGTGCGGGAGAGCTGGACTCCCAGCTGCTTCTGCACCTCGGCGTCCCCATGGAAGAGGAGGTCGCCGATCCGCACCTGTTCGAGGAACACCTCCTGGAAGGCCTTGAGCTGCTCCGGGGTATGCTTGTCCTTGTGGGCCGCCGCGCGCGAGGCGAGGAGGAGGAGCAAGGGAAGCAAGACGCCTGCCGCGACCCACAGCCGCCGGTTGGTCCGCATGGCGG
>DATKAG010000408.1:0-4863 GCA_035498355.1 Myxococcales bacterium
AGCGCTGGCGGAAGCGAAGCGCCGCGCCGGCCTTTCGCCCGACGAGGAAGTGGAGCTGGAGGACGAGGAGGCCGTGGCGGTGGAGCTCTCCGACTTCGCCGGAGCCTCGGCGCTGGACGCGGTCCCGATGCGCCTCGCCCCCCGCGCCTTGCGCGCCCTGCGCCTCCTGGGAGAGCCGGGGACGATGCGCGCGGCCCTGCCCTTCGACCTGGAGGTGCAGTAGATGGCGCTCACCGTGCTCATCGTCGAGGATGACCAGAGCGCCTCGCGCGTGCTCTCGGGCATCGCCGCGGAGGTGGGGCTTTCCGTCCGCACCACTGGCTCGGGAAGGGAAGCGCAGGAGCTGTGCGCGCAGGCGGCGGGCTCCGGCCATCCCTTCACCGCCGTGATCCTCGACCTGGTGCTCTCCGAGCTGGACGGGTTCCAGTTCGCCGACGCGGCCCGGGCCGCTCCCTGGGGAGCGAACCTGCCCCTGGTCGTGGTGAGCGGGGTCTACAAGAAGCTGCCGGAGGACTTCGCCAGCCGCGCCCGGCCAGCGGCGTTCTTCCCCAAGCCCTTCGAGCCCAAGGCGCTGCGCGAGGCCCTGGCGAAGTTCGCCGGGGCGCAGGCCGGCCCCGGGGGAGCGGTGGAGGGCGAGCTGAAGGACAAGCCGGCGGCGGCGCTGCTGGTCAAGCTCCTCCGCGAGAAGGCCACCGGCGTCCTCACCATCACCCACGACACCTCGCGGCGGGCCATCACCTTCCAGCAGGGGGCGGTGCGCTTCGCCCAGTCGAACATCCGCTCGGAGACCGTGGGCGCCTCGCAGATCGCCTCCGGGGCCATCAAGCAGACCTCCTTCGACCGGGCGGTGGCCATCGCCAAGCAGCAGGGCATCGCCCTGCACGAGGCGCTGGCTGCGGCGCGGGTGATGACCCCGGAGCAGCTCCGGGTGGCGCTCAAGCAGCAGATCGCGGACGTCTGCACGGGAGCCATCGCGCTTGCGGTGGGCCACTACCGCTTCGAGCAGAAGACGCTGGAGGCCATCTCCGGGGTGCCGGACATGCGCACGAGCCCGGTCGCCCTGGTGGCCGAGGCGGCGCAGAGGCTGGGCAAGCCCACCCCGGCCAGGGCCTGGCTGGAGCGGCACGCGCAGCAGGCGCTGCAGCGCAGCCCCGAGCTGGAACGGGAGATCTTCTCCCTGCGCACCTTCTGGCAGGGGGAGGCGGTGACGCCGGTGGCCACGGGCGGGCGCACCATCGGGGACATCCTTCCCCGCATCAAGCCGGCCGAGCTTCCCCTCCTCCAGTACCTTTGCCTGAGCGGCCTTCTCTCCGCGCCGGGCGCCAAGGCCCAGCCGGAGGCGGAGGCGCGGGCCGCGCCGGTGGAGGACGACACCGGGAAGATCTTCAAGCCGGAAGAGGAGGCCGCGCGCCGGATGCTCTTCGCCGAGCGCGACCGGCTCAAGGACGCCTCCCACTACGCCATCCTGGGGCTGCCGGCGAACGCCAACGCCGCGGATCTGAAGGCCGCCTGGATCGTCGCCGCCCGCAAGTACCACTCCGACGCCTTCAGCGGGCTTTCGCTGGGCTCGGCCCGGCGCATCGCCGAGGACCTCTTCGCCCGGGTGAACGAGGCCAACTCCGTGCTCTCCGACGGGCACCGCCGCGCCGAGTACGACGTCTATCTCGATCGCAAGGCGAAGGGGCTGCCCACCGACGTGGGGGCCATCCTCCGCGCGGAGGGACTGTTCCAGAAGGGCGAGGTGTTGTTCAAGGCCGGACGTTGGGAGGACGCGGAGGCGCAGTTCCGCGAGGCCATCGCCCTCAACGAGACCGAGGCGGAGTTCCACGCCTTCCTGGGCATGGCCATGTTCAAGCGCAGCGGGAAGCCGGAGCAGGGCATCCCCCACGCCGAGAAGGCGCTGGAGATGGATCCGCGGCTGCGCACCGGGACGCTGTTCCTCACCCGCATGTACGAGGCCCAGGGAGAAGGGGAGCGGGCCCGCACGCTCCTCCGCAAGGCGATCGAGAGGGACCCCGAGTTCGAGCAGGCGATCGAAGAGCTCAGGCGGCTGCGGACGGCAACCCGGCCAGCCGGGCAACCCAAGGGCGGCTTTCTCAGCCGCCTGTTGAAGAAGTGATGGAGCGCACCAGATGAACGGAGAAGGACAGCGTCCCCCCGCACCACCGGAGCCCGCGCAGGCCGCAGACGCGCCGGAGCCGGGCAACGCCCGGTACCCGCAGCCGGGGGGAAATGGAAACGGCCCGTTCGGCCAGGGCGGCGGCCAGGGGCCGGAAGGCCAGGGCGGCAGCGGCCGCAGGCGGTTCCGGCGCAACCGCCGCGGCGGCCGCGGCCGGCGCGGGAAGGGGGGCGGGCACGGGCAGAACCAGGTCCCCGCGCCGCTCGACGCGCAGGGCCGGATCGTCGACGTGGAGAACGATCAGGGGCCGGAGGTCGCCGCCGAGGCGGCACCCGACGGCAACGTGGCCCCGGCGCCGCAGCCGCCCGCCGAAGGCCAGCCCGCGGCATCGGCGGAGGCGGCCCCGGGCGCCGATCCCGCGCAGCCGCAGGCGCAGCCCCAGGGGCAGCCGGGCCAGCAGAACCGGCCGCCGCAGCAGCAGCGCCACGGCCAGCAGCAGCGGCCGCAGCAGCAGCCGCGCCACGAGCCGGCCCAGCCGGTGGACGGCGTCCTCGACGTCGACCACCGGGGGAACGGGCGCCTGCGCACCCCCAAGATGAACTTCCTCCCCCAGCAGGACGACGTGGACGTCCCCCGGCACATGATCGACCGCGACCGCCTGCGCGCCGGCGTCTACCTCACCGGCCAGGCGGTGCGCCGCAACGGGCGGCTGCAGCTGATCAAGACCGACTCGGTGGAGGGCATGTCCCCGCAGGAAGCCTCCCGCCGCACCGCCTTCCAGAACCTGACGGTGATCGACCCGGACGACCGGGTGGTGCTGGAGACCACCGGCAAGGAGCTTCTCACCCGGGTGATCGACATCGTGGCCCCCATCGGCCTGGGGCAGCGCATGCTGATCGTCGCCCCGCCCAAGACGGGCAAGACGATCATGCTGCAGAAGATCTGCCACGCCATCACCGAGAACCGCCCCGAGGTGCAGCAGATGGTGCTCCTGGTGGACGAGCGCCCCGAGGAGGTGACCGACTTCCGCCGCACGGTGAAGGCGGAGGTCTACGCCAGTTCCTCCGACCGGCCCACCGACGAGCACATCCACGTGGCCGAGGTGGTGCTGGAGCGGGCCAAGCGCCTGGTGGAGGCGGGCAAGGACGTGGTCATCCTCCTGGACTCCATCACGCGGCTGTCGCGCGCCTACAACAAGGAGGTGGAGTCCAGCGGCCGCACCCTCTCCGGCGGCATCGACTCCCGCGCCCTGGAACGGCCCAAGCGCTTCTTCGGCGCCGCCCGCAACGCCGAGGAGGGCGGCTCGTTGACCATCATCGCCACCGCCCTGATCGACACCGGCTCGCGGATGGACGAGGTGATCTTCGAGGAGTTCAAGGGCACCGGCAACTCGGAGATCAATCTCGACCGCCAGCTGGCGGAGAAGCGCATCTTCCCCGCCATCAACATCCAGACCAGCGGCACCCGCAAGGAGGAGAAGCTCTTCAGCCAGCACGAGTACGAGAAGGTGAAGAAGCTGCGCGGCGCGCTGTTCGCGCTGAAGCCGGTGGAGGCGATGGAGCGGCTGCTCAAGTCGCTGAACGAGTTCCGGTCCAACGCGGAGTTCTTGGACGCGATCTAGGTATCGGCCGTGCATCTCAACGCTCGATGCTGACCGGAAGATACTTCGACGAGACGAAGGTGGGGGACACCTTCGGCGCCTCGCTCACCGTCACCGAAACGCACCTGGTGCTCGCCGCCGGGCTCTTCGGCGACTTCAACCCGCTGCACGTCGACGAGGAGTTCGCCGGGAAGTCCCGCTTCGGCGGCCGCATCCTGCACGGGGCCCTGACCAGCGCGCTCGTCTCCGCGCCCGCGGGAATGTATTTCCACGGCACCGCCATCGCGTATCTCGAGCACAACTGCCGCTTCAAGGCGCCCGTCCGCCCCGGCGACACCTTGCGGACCACCTGGACGATCACCGACCGGTTGGAGAAGCGGCGGCAGGGCGGCGGCGTCGTCGTCCTGCGGGCGCGCTGCGAGAACCAGCGCGGCGAGGTGGTCGCGGAGGCCGACGGCCGGATGCTGGTAGCGAACCGGATCGAGGAGGGGTGATGCCGCTTGCGCTCCGACGCGACCGGCGCGAGTCTGCGCGGCAAACGCGGAGGATCCATGAATCCCACCCAGGCATTCTCACAGGCGCGCGAATTCCTCCTGCGCCGCCGCACGGACTGCGACGCCGCCATGGCCGGATTCCGCTGGCCGCGGCTGCCGCGCTTCAACTGGGCCATCGATTGGTTCGACGAGTACGCCCGGAACAACACCCGCACCGCGCTGCGCATCGTCCACGACGGCGGCGACAGGCCGCGCGAGGTCTCCGCGACGTTCGCCGAGCTCTCCGAGCGCAGCACCCGGGTCGCGAACTGGCTCCACGGACGCGCCGTCGAGAAGAGCGATCGCATCCTCGTCATGCTCCCCAACACCTTGCCCCTCTGGGAGCTGATGCTGGGAGCGATGAAGCTGGGCGCGGTGATCATCCCCGCGACCACGCAGCTCACCCGCGACGATCTGGCCGACCGCATCTCCCGCGGGAACGTGCGCCACGCCGTCGCCGAGGCGTCGGTGGCCGGAAAGCTGGACGGGTTCGGCGCGCTCCGGACGCGGCTGGTGGTGGGCGGCAGCGCGAGCGGCTGGACGCCATTCGACGAGGCGCGCTCGGGGAAGAACGAGCTGCCCTCGCGCGAGCCTACCGCGCCCGACGATCC
>DATKAG010000409.1:0-3708 GCA_035498355.1 Myxococcales bacterium
CCCCAGCACCCCCCCGCACTCCGGCGTCACCTTCCCCAACTGCGCCGGCTGCCATCCCCGCACGCTAACGCCCGAGGGAACGATCATCGTCTCCGGGACCGGCGACGCGCGAACCAGCTTCCACATCAACGGAGCGATCGATGTCGGCCCGTAAGATCTTGGCCCTCGCGCTCATGGCGGCGGCGGCGGCGCGCGCGGGCGGCGAATCCACCACCCTCTTCGACTCCAGCCCCTACGTACGGGACGGGGCGCACCAGGACAACTCCCTCTACGAGAGCTTCGCCCTCAGCACCCGCGCCGACGGCACCGACTGGATGCAGGACGTGCGCATCGTCGCCCGCGGCTGGGGCCGGCTCACCCTGGGGACCGCGTTCGACGATCATACGTGGGCCGGCGACGTGGACTCCTTCTTCTTCGAAGGCCGCGTCCTCCAGCGGCATCTCCTCCTCCGCGTCGGCCGCCAGCTGGCGACCGGCGGCGCGTTGCGCGCGACGCAGGTGGACGGGATCGCCGCGGACGGCCTGATCGCCTACGGCATCGGCGTCCAGGGCTGGGCCGGGGTTCCCGTCCAGCCCCGCTTCACCCAGGCGAACGGCGACTTCCTCGCCGGCGCGCGCCTCTTCTGGCGCCAGGCCTTCGACTCCGAGGTGGGCGTCTCCTACGTCTACGTACTGCGCAAGGGATACCTGGCCCGCAGCGACGCGGCGGTGGACGGCAGCTGGACGCCCTTGCGCATGATGACGGTGAACGGCTTGCTGCAATGGAACCTCCCCGAGGATCGTCTGGAGGAGGCCCGGCTGCAGGCGCTCGTGCAGCTGAACCGGGAGCTGCAGGTGGTGGGGGACGTTTCGCGCACCGCGCCGGACCTGTTCCTCGACCGCACCTCCATCTTCTCCGTGTTCTCGGAGGAACAGCGCTCCGAGGCCGGGGCCGAGGTCGTCTACCGCCCGCTGCCGGCGGTCTCGCTGGAGGGCGACTACCACTGGCTGAACGTGGAGGCCGGCCACGGCCACCGCGCCGGGGTGAGGGCGACGTATCGCACGACGCGCGGCACCTCCTACGGAGCCGAGCTGCGCCTGCTCACCGAGCCGGACAACGGGTACAAGCTGGCCCGTCTTTTCGGCATCCGCAAGCTGCCCCGGAACATGACCCTCACCCTCGACCTGGACGCCTACTGGCTGGAGCAGGCCATCAACGCGCAGAAGCAGTCCTTCGTGGGCACCTTGACCTATGGCTGGGCATTCCTCCCCAACTGGGAGGCGATGCTGGCCGGCTCCCTGGGCGTCACCCCGTACTTCGAGCGCCGCACGGAGCTGATCGCCCGGCTCACCTACCGGTTCGGGATCCCCGCCGGGCTGCCCGGAGGCTTCCGATGAAGCGGGCGCTCCTCGCCTGCGCGGGCGTGCTCGCCTGCGCCACTGCCGCCACCATCCTGGGAACGAGCGAGTCGCAGGGGGACGAGATCCTCTTTCCGCACGCCCGCCACAAGCAGGCGAACGTGGAGTGCATCACCTGCCACGAGGCCGCCTGGGACGCGAAGAGCCTGGCGAACCAGGCCAGCTTCCTCCCCAAGGAGGCCACCTGCCTGGAGTGCCACAAGCAGAAGAAGGCCGACGGGCAGTGCAACTTCTGCCACCTGGACGTCAAGTACGCCGGCCCCTGGCCGGAGCGCGAGCCGCGCCTGAAGCTGAACCACGCGGCGCACATCGAGCGGGTGAAGGAGGATTGCGCCCAGTGCCATTCCCGCCTCTCCGAGCCGCGGCACCCCGCCCCGGTGAGCGACGGGCATGCCGCCTGCCTGAAGTGCCACGACCACGCGCAGCAGTATGCCGACGCGAGCTGCAACACCTGCCACGTCGACCTCACCGCCTACGGGCTGAGGCCGGTCACCGAAGTCTCGCACCAGGGAGACTTCCTCCGCCGGCACGCCAACGTCGCCCGCGCCTCCACCCAGTCCTGCGCCAGCTGCCACGACCAGAACTTCTGCCTGGACTGCCACGCGCAGACGGCGATGGTGCCCGTCGAGACCAAGCTGGTGGACCGCCCCGACCGCCAGTTCATCCACCGGCAGGACTGGCTGGGGCGGCACTCCGTGGAGGAGAGGGCCGACCCGGCCTCCTGCAAGCGTTGCCACTCGGTCGCCTCCTGCGAGACCTGCCACGAGCGCTCGCACGTCTCGGCGGGCACCAGCAGCCTGAACCCGCATCCCCAGGGCTGGGGGCTGCCCGGCTCCGGCTCGTTCCACGGCGACGCCGCCCGGCGCAACATCCAGAGCTGCGCCGCCTGCCACGACCAGGGCGAGGCGTCGAACTGCGTCAGCTGCCACCGGGTGGGGGGAATCGGGGGGGACCCGCACCCCTCGGGCTTCCGCTCGCGGCACAGCCTTTCCGAGGCGCAGAGCGACGGCCGCTGCATCGTCTGTCACCGCTAGCCCTCTCGCGCCGGGGGCCAAGCGCGCTCTTGCTGCGTGTTCGCGCGGAAGCGCGAACACGCTTGCGGAGACGCCTCCCGGGCCCCTTTTCGCCGCGGTGCCCTTGACCCCACCTGCCTGCTCGGGGAAAACCGGGTGGGATGCCCGGAGCCCGCAGGCGCCTGACCGGCGCCTCGATCGCCATTCTCCTCTTGCTGGCCGCCGGAGGCGGGACGGCGCTCCTGCGCAAGGCGCACGAGCAGCAGCGGCGGAGCGAGGTGGCGGAGGCGGTGGATGCCAGCCGCTCGCGGGCGCAGGACGCGCTGCACGCGCAGCTTTCGGTGGTGGAGGGGCGCGCCGCCTCCGGGGCCTCGAACCCGGTGTTGCGGGCCCAGCTCGGGGTGGTGGACGCGGCCACGCTCAAGGATGGCTTCGCCAGCGAGACCTGGTGGGAGCCGATCCGGCGGGAGTTCCCCATCTCCGGCGTGGCGGCCGGGGACACGCCCGAGGTGCTGGTGGGACTGGACCCCGCCTCCCTCGACTTCTCCGGCGTGATCAAGGCGGCGCGCAAGGGCGGGCAGGCCTCGGCGCTCCTCTCCACGCCCAAGGGATCGCCCCTGGTGGTGGGAGCGGCGATGGCGGAAGGCCATGCCACCGGCCGCTTCGCCGTGCTGGTGGCGAAGCCGATGGACGCGGCCTTCGTCGAGCAGATCGCCAGCCGCACCCGCGGAGCTGCCCTGGTGAGCGACGGCAAGGGCGCGCTGATCTCGGCCGGCCCGGCGGACGGCCAGCTCCACCTCCAGTCCGCCGTGGGCAGCGAGGCGGCCGGGACGTTCCCGGGCCCGGGCTGGGCCGCCGCCGCCACGCCGCTCTCCTCCGGCCTCTGGCTCTGGACGGAAGCGGCGCTGCGGCCGCTGCCTGCCGGCCCGCCGGTCGATCTGATCGTGCTCTGGGCGGTGCTGGGGCTGGGCGCCCTGGGCGCCTTGATCTTCGCCTTCCGCCGGCCGGCGCCCGCTCCCACCCAGCCCGACCTGGAGGCGGCCACCCTTCCTTCCGCCGGCTCGGTGGTGAGCGATCCCGCCCGCCCCATCCGCAGCAACCCCGGCCAGACTGGCAGCACCCGGCGCACGAACCCGGGCGCGCGCGGCACCGACTCCGGAGCCAACCGGCGCGCCATCCACCCGGTGGCGCGCCCCAACCAGTTCGGCCGCTACTACCTGATCGACCGGCTGGGGGAAGGGGGGATGGCCGAGGTGTACACGGCCGTCGCCTTCGGCGCGGAGAACTTCCGCCGCGCC
>DATKAG010000410.1:0-9196 GCA_035498355.1 Myxococcales bacterium
CTCGTCCACCAGCCCCGCGATCTTCAGCGGGTTGTTGGTGATCAGGTCCACCGACCGCACGCCGAGCGACCGGAGCACCTCCGCCGCCACGTCGTACGTCCGCAGGTCGTCCGCGAACCCCAGCATCCGGTTCGCCTCGTAGGTGTCCGCGCCCTTGGCCTGCAGCGCGTACGCCTTGATCTTGTTCCCCAGCCCGATGCCCCGGCCCTCCTGGCGCAGGTAGATCACGGCCCCGCGCTCGGAGCGGCCGATCAAGTCGAGCGCCGCTTCCAATTGCTCGCGGCAGTCGCACTTGAGCGAGCCGAGGATCTCGCTGGTCAGGCACTCGCTGTGGACCCGCACCGGAACGCCCTCCTGCCCGCGCGGATCTCCCTTCACCGCCACCACGTGCTCCTTGCCGGTGGCCACCTCGCGGAACACCAGGGCGCGCAACAGCCCGTGCCGGGTGGGCAGCGGCGTCTCCGCGTAGAACTCCACCAGCTCTGCTGCGGGCGGAACGGCGTGCAGGTGAGCGCTCGACAACGTTGCCTCCTTGTTGACCGCGGATTGGATGCGCCTCCCGAGGCAAAGGTTCCCTGAATCGCTCAAATCGCTCAAGGGACGACGCCTTTTGCCCCGACCGCGCATCGAAGTGTTACAGGAGCGCGCCAACATGCATCAGATCGAGGCCGAGTTCAGCTTCGCCGCCGCACACCGGCTCCCCCGCTACCAGGGGAAGTGCTTCAACCTGCACGGGCACAATTACCGCTTCCAGGTGGTGCTGCGCGGCGAGCCCGACCCGTACTCGGGAATCTTCGTGGACTTCGGCGACGTGGAGAAGGCGGTGAAGGAGCACGTGCTCGATCGCGTCGATCACACCAACCTCAACGACTTCATCGAGAACCCCACCGCCGAGAACATCGCCACCTGGATGTGGCACCGGCTGGTGGGAAAGCTCCCCGGCCTGGCCGAAGTGCGCCTCTGGGAGGTTCCTGCCAGCTGCGTGGTCTACCGGGGCCCGAACGGGAAGTGGTGATGGCGCTGCCCGACCGCAAAGCGCAGCCCCCCGATCGCGCCGCCCTGGCCAAGGCCATCGAGGACCTCTTGCTCGCCTCGGGCGCGGAGCTGGACGCGGAGACGCGGGAGACGCCGGGGCGGGTGGCCAAGGCGTTCAGCGAGGACTTGCTCGACGGCTACGCCCAGGACCCGGTGGCGGCGCTGAAGAGCTCGCTCGTGCCCGCCCCGAGGAAAGGGGAGCTGGTGATCGCCTCCCAGATCGACTTCCACGCCATGTGCCCGCACCACCTCCTTCCCTACAAGGGCAGCGCGGCGGTGGGCTACGTCGCCGACCGCTGGCTGGTGGGCTTCGGCAAGATCGCCGAGGCCACCGATGCCCTGGCGCACCGCCTCATCCTCCAGGAGCAGCTCGTGCACCGCCTCTGCGAGAGCGTGATGGCGGCGCTTTCGCCCTTGGGAGCGGGAGTGGTGATCGCCGCCGAGCACGGCTGCATGCAGGTGCGCGGCCCCATGCGCAGGCAGAGCCGGATCACCGTCGAGGCCTGGGCGGGGGTGTTCGAGAAGGACGCCGAGCTGCGCCACTCCCTCGCCCGGCGCGCGGAAGGCGGATGAAGGCGCTGGTCACCGGCGCCTCCCGGGGCATCGGCCTGGCCATCGCCCAGGCCCTGATCGCGGACGGGCATCAGATCTGCGTCTGCGCCTCGCAGTCGGCGCCCCAGCTCCCGCACGCCGCCCTCAGCCGCCGCTGCGACGTCTCCGACGAGGCGCAGGTGGCGGGGCTCTTCGCCGAGGCGGGCCGTTGCGACAGCGTGGTTCTCAACGCCGGGATCCTGGAGCGGGGGCCCATCGAGCAGTTCACCCTGGACCAGTGGGAGCGGGTGCTGGGGGTGAACCTGCGCGGCGCCTTCCTCTGCGCCCGCGAGGCCTTCCGCACCGGGGCCACCCGGATCGTGGCCATCGGCTCCATCAGCGGCACCCTGGGCACGCCCCGGGCGGCGGCCTACAACGCCAGCAAGTGGGGCCTGACCGGCCTGATCAAGTCGCTGGCCGAGGAAGGCCGGGAGCGGGGGATCTTCTGCGCCGCCGTCCTGCCCGGCTCGGTGCAGACGAAGATGCTGGAGCAGACCTCCTTCCCCCCGCGCATGCGCCCCGAGGAGGTGGCCCGGGTGGTGAAGTTCCTCTGCACGGACGCGCCCTTCGCCATGACGGGCAGCGCGGTGGAGGTGTTCGGGTGAAGGCCCTCGCGGAAGAGCTGCGGGCGCTGGGGCTCCTGGTCGCGCCCATCGATCCCTACTCGCGCGACGAGAGCGGCTGCGGCGACTACCCGCCCCAGGCGGCGGTCCTGGCCCGTGACGCGGGCGAGGTGCAGAAGGTGCTGGCGTACTCGCGGGAGCGGAAGGTCCCGGTGGTGCCCCGGGGGGCGGGATCGGGGAAGAGCGGCGGCGCCCTCGCCGAGCGGGGGGGCATCGTGCTCTCGCTGGAGAAGCTCGATCGCATCGTGGAGGTGTCGCGCGCCGACATGGTTTGCGTGGTGGAGCCCGGGGTGATTCTGGAGAAGCTGCAGGCGGCGGTGGAGGCGGAAGGCCTCTTCTACCCGCCCGATCCGAACTCCCAGGCCCTCTGCTCCATCGGGGGAAACCTGGCGCACAACGCCGGCGGCCCCCGCGCCCTCAAGTACGGCGTCACCCGCGACTACGTGCTCGGGGTGCAGGCGGTGCTGCCCACCGGCGAGCTGATCCGCACCGGCCACCGCAGCTGGAAGGGCGTGGCCGGCTACGATCTCACGCAGCTCCTGGTGGGCAGCGAGGGGACGCTGGCGGTGATCGTCCAGGCGACCTTGAAGCTCATCCCCCTGCCCCGGGCGGTGGCCACGCTGCTGGCCTTCTTCCCCGACGAGGACAAGGCGGCGCTGGCGGTGCAGAAGATCTTCGCCGCCGGCCTGCTTCCCCGCGCCTGCGAGCTCCTGGACGGCGAGACCATGCGCGCGGTCAGCCCCCGGGCGCCCTTCCAGTTCCCCGAGGGCGTGGGCGGGGCGCTGATCGTGGAGCACGACGGCCACGGCGAGAGCGCGCTGGAGGAGCTGGCCCGATCGGGAGAGCTGTGCGAGGAGGCGGGCGCCCAGGAGGTGGTGGCCGCGCAGGACGAGGCACAGCGCCGTCGCATCTGGGAGACGCGGCGGATGATCTCGGTGGCCCTCACCGCGCTCAAGCCGCACAAGATCAGCGAGGACGTGGCGGTACCGCGGGGCAGGCTGATCGAGCTGATCGGCCGGGTGCGCCAGATCGGGGAGAGGAACGGCCTGCTCACCGCCTGCTACGGCCACGCCGGCGATGGGAACCTGCACGTCAACCTGCTCTTCGGCACCGCGGAGGAGCGCGCCCGGGGGCAGGCGGCGGTGGAAGAGGTGCTGCAAGCGGCCATCGACCTCGGGGGCACCATCACCGGCGAGCACGGGGTGGGCCTGGCCAAGCGGGCGTTCCTCGCCCGCGAGCAGAGCCGGGAAGTGATCGCGCTGCAGCAGCGCTTGAAGAAAGCCTTCGATCCCGACGATCTCCTCAACCCGGGAAAAATCTTTCCCGCTGTCTAGGCGGTGCAGGGCTTGACCACCCCGGTGGGCTGCTTTAGGGTCCCCCGCCCTTGGCCGATCTACCCACCACCCAAAACGAGATCGCTCCGGAAGAGCCGCGCCCCGATGGGCAGCCGGGCGACCGCGAGCTGGTGGAGCGCGCCCAGCAGGGCGACGCCGGGGCTTTCGCCATGCTGGTGGAGCGGCACCAGCGCCAGCTCTACCGCCTGGCCCTGCGCATGACCGGCTCGGAAGCCGACGCGCAGGAGGTCCTGCAGGAGGCGTTCCTCAACGCCTTCAAGAAGCTGCCCGAGTTCCGGGGCGAGGCGCAGTTCTCCAGCTGGCTCTACCGCATCGCGGCCAACAGCGCGCTGATGCGCCTGCGCCGCAAGCGCCGGGCGCCGGACAACCTGGCGGACCAGCCCCTCGAGCTCTCGGGCCCCCGCTTCTCCGCCGAAGGCTACCTGGAGCCCACCAGCAGCAGCGACTGGTCGCAGCGGGCAGACGAGAAGATGATGTCGGGCGAGCTGGGGACGGCCATCAACCAGGCCGTGCAGGACCTGCCCGACGACTACCGGACGGTGTTCCTCCTCAAGGACGTGGACGGACTCTCCAACGAGGAGATCGCTCACGCCCTGGAGCTGACGGTGCCGGCGGTAAAGAGCCGCCTGCACCGGGC
This sequence comes from Myxococcales bacterium, assembly GCA_035498355.1. GTDB lineage: Bacteria > Myxococcota > Myxococcia > Myxococcales > 40CM-4-68-19 > 40CM-4-68-19. The sequence goes on from DATKAG010000410.1 coordinate 4,242, forward strand.
CCGCCTCGCCCTGCGGGAGAAGCTGGGCGAGTTCTTCGACGCCCCCGCCAAATGACCCGAATCCGCGAATCCGACCCCGGGCCAGTGCATCTTTCCATGCAGGTCGGTTAGGATATGCCATCGACGCCGACGTCTCCCACCAGAGGAAGCGCCCCGTTGCCGAGCCCCATCCAGCACTGCAAGGACTGTGTCGACCTGCTCGGCGAATACATCGAGGGCACCCTGTCCCCCGAGCGCTCCAAGGCGCTGGAAGACCACCTCAGCACCTGTCCCCCCTGCATCACCTTCGTCCGCACCTACCGGGCCACGCGCAAGCTTTGCCGGAACGCGCTGGCGAAGGACATGCCGCAGGAGTTGGTGAGCTCGCTCTCCTCGTTCCTCGGCAAGCACGTCCCCGGGTTCCCCTGCGCCAGGAGTGAGGCGGTCGCAACCGCTCCCTCGCCCGGCGCCGACACCGAGCCCAAGAAAGTCTAGAACTGCGTCTCATGGACATCGATCTCCAGGATCTCCTCTCCGCGCTCCAGGGCGCGGGCGGGAAGGGTCTCTCGCTCAAACAGCTCGCCGGCCAGCTCCGCCTGGCCAAGTCCCAGCGGCAGCCCCTGCGCCGCGCGCTGGCCAGGCTCCTCGCCGACGGCCGCGCCCGCTACGACGGTCATCTCTACCGGGAGGCCCGCGGGCCCAGGCCGGAGGGCGACGGCGCCAGGCCGCAGGCGCACCGGACCGGAGGGCGGCGAGCCCCGGCAGCGATGGTGGAAGGGGCGCGCCGGCGAAGGGAGAAGGACGCGGCTGCTCCGGCGCGCAAGCCCGGAGCGGAGGTCACGGGGGTCCTTCACCTCAAGCCCGAAGGATACGGGTTCGTCTCCCCGCTCCTGGGCGAGGGCGGGCGGGAGAACGATCTCTTCGTTCCCCCGCAGAACGTGCGGGGCGCCCTGGACGGCGACGTGGTGCGGGTCCGCGCCGTGCGCGGCCGCGACGGGCGCCTGGCCGCGGAGGTGCTGGAGACGGTGGAGCACCGGCGCCAGCTGGCGCTGGGCATCTACCAGGCGAAGGGCAAGGAGAGCTGGGTCATCCCCCACGACCGCAGCCTGAGCGGGAGCATCCAGGTGGCGCGGAATCCCCGGGCGCGCGATGGCGAGATGGTGAAGGTCCGCCTGCAGCGCGAGGCGCAGGGGGCGCTGCGGGGCGAGGTGATCGCGGTGCTGGGCAACAGCGGCGATCCCCGCTTCGAGATCCTCGCCAGCGCCTACGCCGAGGGCTTCTCGGACGAGTTCGATCCCGCCACCCTGCTCTCCGCGCAGAGCGTGCCGGACCACGTGCACGCCGACGAGATCGCCGGACGCCGCGACCTGCGCCACCTGCCGCTGGTGACCATCGACGGCGAGGACGCCCGCGACTTCGACGACGCGGTGCACGCCTCCCGCACCGCCTCCGGGTACCGGCTGGTGGTGGCCATCGCCGACGTGGCCCACTACGTGCGCCCGGGCGGGCCGCTCGACCGGGAGGCGCTGCGCCGGGCCACCAGCGTCTACTTTCCCGGGACGGTCCTGCCCATGCTCCCGGAGCGGCTCTCCAACGGGATCTGCTCCCTCAACCCCGACGTGGACCGCCTCTGCATGGTCTGCGACCTGGCCCTGGACGCTTCCGGCGCCCCGCTGCAGGCCGACATCTACGAGGCGGTGATGCGCAGCCACGCCCGGCTCACCTATACCCGGGTGGCCGAGGCGCTGGCCGGCCAGGCCGACTCCTCGCTGCGCCCGCTGCTCGACGACCTGCGCACCGCCCACGAGCTGGCGAAGAAGCTGACCCGCAAGCGGGAGCAGCGGGGGAGCATCGACTTCGATCTTCCGGAGGCGAAGATCGTCCTCGACGAGCAGGGGAAGGTGGCGGAGATCGTCCGCCGCCCGCGCAACGACGCCCACCGCCTGGTGGAGGAGTTCATGCTGGCGGCCAACGAGGGCGTGGCCCGCTTCTTCGAGGTGCGCGGGCTCCCCACCGTCTACCGGATCCACGACCAGCCCGACCAGGAGAAGCTGGAGGCGTTCGCCACCCTGGCCCGCTCGCACGGGTTCGAGCTCCCCGCCGGCGAGGAGCTCACTCCGAAAGATCTCAACGAGTTCCTGGAGGCGGTGGAGGGCAAGCCGGCGCAGAAGGCGCTCAACTCGCTGCTCCTGCGGGCCATGATGCAGGCCCAGTACAGCCCGGACAACATCGGCCACTACGGGCTGGCCGCGCCCACCTACCTGCACTTCACCTCGCCCATCCGGCGCTACCCCGATCTGATGGTCCACCGCCTGCTCAAGGAGCACTGGGCCCGCGGCGGCCGTCCCCTGCGCGAGCACGAGCGCGAGGAGCAGGAGGCCTACCTGGCCGGCGTCTCCGCCCAGTGCTCCGACCGCGAGCGGGCGGCGATGAAGGCCGAGCGCGACGTGGACGACTTCTACTCCGCGCTCTACATGCAGGACCGGGTGGGCGAGAAGTACCGGGCGGTGGTTTCCGGCGTGGCGGAGTTCGGGCTCTTCTGCGAGCTGGAGGAGGCGTTCGTGGAGGGGCTGTTGCCCGCGGAGTCGCTGGGCAAGGGCGTGCGGCTGGACAAGGCGATGCAGCGCCTGGTCGCGGGAACCTCGGGCGCCTCCTGGTCCATCGGCGACGAGGTGCTGGTGGAGGTGATGTCCGCCGATCCCGCCCGCCGCCGGATCACCCTGGGCCTCGCGCAGAAGGGCGTGATGCAGGCGGAGCGCTGGCTGACGCCGGAGGACCTGGCTACCGCGGCGAAGTCGAAGCCGCGCCGGCCGGGCCCGCGGGCGGCAGGGCCAGCGCCGCGTCGGCCTCCGCCCGGGTCACCGCCTGGCCGCCGCTCTCGTCGTAAAGGAAGACGAGCCGGCGGTCGATGAAGGGCCGGAAGTAAGCCGGCCAGCCTACCCGGGCCTCGTTCTCCTGCACGTCCTCGCGCGAGGCCAGCCGGACCCTCCCCGGGTCGCCGCGCGCCGCTACGGGAAAGAGGCGGAGCCGCCCCGCGAAGTGGATGATCTCGCCGTGATCGGTGGTGGCCTTCTTCGCCATGCGCCCGCTGTATCCCAGAGGGAACCGTCGCGCAATCGCCGCTTGCCATCGAGCGGGCCCGGGGTAAAAGGGCCCGTGGCTCACCGGTTCAACCTCGGCCGCCGGGCAGGACTCTTGCTCCCGCTCTCCGCGGTGCGCGGGCCCGCGGGCGACCTGGGCAGCTACGCCGACGCGGGGCGGGTGGCGGAATGGCTGCTCTCCGCGGGGTGCTCGCTCTGGCAGTTGCTTCCCCTCAACGAGGTCTCGCCCGGCCAGGACAGCCCCTACTCCGCGTCCAGCTCCTGCGCGCTGGAGCCGGTGTTCATCGATCTCTCCGCCGTGCCCGACCTGGACGGGCTCTCGCACGACGAGGAGCAGGAGCTCCTGCGGCTGCGGCGCGAGCCGCGGGTCGATTTCGAGGCCTGCCGCAAGGTGAAGCGGGGGGCGCTCTCCCGCGCCTTCCGCCGCTTCCTGCAACGGGGCGGCGCAGGGGACCGCGACCTGCAGGCCTTCCGCGCCGGGCACGCGGCCTGGATCGAGGACTGGGCGCTCTACCGCGCCCTGCACGAGGAGCGGCGGAGGAGCTGGCGGGACTGGGAAGCTCCCTTGCGCGACCGGGAACCCGCCGCGCTCGCCGAGGCCCGCGCCCGCCTGCGGGAGCGGATCGACGAGCTCTGCTACGTGCAGTGGATCGCCGACTCGCAGTGGCGGAAGGGGCGGGCCCAGGCCAATGCCAAGGGGGTGAAGGTGCTGGGCGACCTTCCCTTCATGGTGGCGGGCGACTCCGCCGACGTCTGGAGCTTCCAGCGCTTCTTCCGCTTCGATGCCAACGTCGGCGTCCCGCCCGACGCCTACAGCGCCGAGGGCCAGGACTGGGGGCTGCCGGTCCCGCGCTGGGAGGAGATGCGCTCTTCGGGCGATCCCTGGCTGCACCAGCGGGCCGAGCGGGCGGCCGAGCTCTACGACGCCTTCCGGGTGGACCACGTGGTCGGCCTCTACCGGACGTACGCCCGCCCGCTGGACAAGAGCGCGCCCTTCTTCATCCCCGCGGACGAGGTCCGGCAGAAGCAGCAGGGCGAGCGTATCCTCCAGCTCCTGGGGGAGAAGGCCGAGGTGCTGGCGGAGGATCTGGGCACCGTGCCCGACTTCGTGCGCGCCTCCCTGGCCGCGCAGGAGATCCCCGGAACCAAGGTGCTGCGCTGGGAGAACGACCAGGGCGTGCCGCGGGACGTGACCCGCTTTTCCCACGTGTCGGTGGCGGTCACCGGGACGCACGACACCGAGGCGCTCGCCAGCTGGTGGGAGGGCCTCGAAAGCTGGGAGCGGGAGCACCAGCTCGCCCAGCCGCAGCTGGCGCCGCTGCGCGGCCCTGAACAGGAACAGTACACGCCGCAGACCCGCTCCGCCCTTCTGGCCCTGGCCTACGCGGCGGCGAGCGACGCCTTGCTCATCCCCGTCACCGACGCCTTGGGGTGGAGGGAGCGCATGAACACCCCGGGCACGGTGGGGCCGCACAACTGGACCTTCCGTCTCCCCTGGACGCTCGAGGAGCTCTTTTCCGCTCCCGAGGCGGTGGCCGCCGCGCGCGAGCTTGCACATCTTGGAGAGCGGCACGGGCGCAAGGTGTAGGAAGAAGTCGGGGCCCCTGCCACCCGGCGGGAGGTCGTTTGCGCATCGCGAGGGAAATGGCGCGGGAAGGGGCCCGCCGCCTGCTCGGCGAGGTCGCCCGCGAGCTGGCGGCGGCCAGGCAGCCGCTCGCCACCTACCGGGTGCAGCTCCACCAGGCCTTCGGCTTCGACGCCGCGGCCGGCATCGCCCGCTACCTCTCGGAGCTGGGGATCAGCGATCTCTACACCAGCCCCATCCTCCAGGCCGCGCCCGGATCGGCGCACGGCTACGACGTCATCGACCACGGC
>DATKAG010000411.1:0-3005 GCA_035498355.1 Myxococcales bacterium
TCCTCGCTGGCGATGCGATCGACCGCTTGTTTGAGTGTCTGCGCACCGCCCAGGACTTCACTGATCTTGTCCTTCAGGATTTGTGTGTAGAGGAGCTGCTTGGCGTACTCCCACTCGTACAGCGCCTTGCTCTCGTCCAGCCCCTCGTAGCACTGCAGCCGCAGGAGCGTGCGCCCCGTCGCCTGGGCGAGGGCCCGCGCCAGCTCCGTCTTGCCCACGCCGGCGGGCCCCTCCACCAGGATGGGCTTCTCCAGCCGATCGGCGAGGAAGGCGCTGGAGGCGATCTCCGGCGAAGGAAGGTAGCTGGCGGCGCGCAGCCGCCCGGCGGCGTCCTGCACGTTCTCGAGGGCGTGGACCATCTAGTGTCCCCTGTGTAGCACGCCCTTGCCGCGCCGCGCAGCGGGCTTCGCACTGGCACCGCGCGTGCACACCTGAAGGGCGTGCGCCACAAACTCGCCTTCGTCGCTGCCGCCATCGTCCTCCCGGGAGGGTTCCTCGCCCTGCTCGGCGTCATCCTCGTCCGGGCGCTCAGCCAGACGGCGAGAGGCCGCAAGGTCGTGGCGCTGGCCCAGAGGCGGGTGGCGGTGCTGCGCGGGGCAAGCCTCGGCTGGCTCGGCGAGCGCCAGGCCGCGTAGCAGGGCAAGGAAGTTCCCCAGGGAAAGGAATTTCCTCTACTCCTCCTGCTGCGCCCCCACTTCGATGCGCACGGAGAGCGGCTCTCCCTCCATCTCCCGCACCGCGGCGAAGCAGGACTCGCCCGTCCGGGTGAGCTCCAGCGTCAGCCGGGTGCCCCCGATGCGCAGGCGCTCGAGCCTCAGCCGCTCGATGGGCGGAGGCAAGTGGGGGTTGGCGATCTTCAGCGTGCGCCGCTGCGCATCCGGATAGAGCCCCAGGCAGGCGCGAAGCATGAGGAAGAGGGCCCCGGAGGCCCAGGCCTGCGGGGCGCAGGAAACGGGATAGTTGACCACCAGGTCCCCTTCCCCGCGCGCCATCCCGCAGAACAGCTCGGGCAGGCGGTAGTGGCGGAACTGCCGGCAGGCGTCGTAGGCCCCCGAGAGGACCTGCGCCGCCAGCCTCTGCATCCCGTAGTTGGAGAACCCCATCGCGATCAGCGAGTTGTCGTGCGGCCACACGGTCCCGTCGTGGTAGCTGAGCGGGTTGTAGGCCCGCTGCCCCCGGGCCAGGGTGCGGATGCCGAAGCCGGAGAAGCTGTCGGCGGACATCAGGGTCCGGGCCACGCGGCGGGCCCGCGGCCCGGGGACGGCGCGGGAAAAGAGCAGGTGCCCGGGGTTGGAGGTGACGCTCTGCACCTGGCGCTTCTCGCCGTCCAGGGCCAGGGCATAGGTGCCCTGCTTCTCCATCCAGAAGGCCTCGTCCAGCCTGCGCACCATCCGCTGCGCCGCCAGCATGCAGCGGGCCGCCTCCTCCCGCCGTCCGAGGTGGCGATAGAGGCGCGCCATGCGCCGCCGGGCGTCGATGCAGTAGCCCTGCACCTCGACCAGGGCGATGGGCGGCTCGGCGGGCGTTCCGTCCAGGTGCGGGACGCCGTTCCAGGAATCCTTCCAGCCCTGGTTGCGCAGCCCCTCCTTGGTCTTCTGCTGGTACTCGATGAAGCCGTCCCCGTCCTTGTCGCCGTACTGGTCGATCCAGCGCAGGGCCGCCTCCGCGGCGGGCAGGAGCTGCTCGCCGGTGGCCCGGTCGTTGGTCCAGATCAGGTACTCGGTGAAGAGGACGAGGAAGAGGGGGGTGGAGTCGACGCTCCCGTAGTACGGCGTGTGCGGCACCTCCCCGGTGCGGGCCAGCTCTCCCCGGCGGATCTCGTGGAGGATCTTCCCCGGCTCCTCCTCCCGGAAGTCGTCCACCTGCTTGCCCTGGTGGGCGGCGAGGAAGAGCAGCGCCTCCCGGGCGATGTCCGGGTTCACCAGGAGCGCCTGGAATCCGGCGATGAGCGCGTCCCGCCCGAAGGGGGAGGCGTACCAGGGGACGCCCGCGGAGATCACCCGCCGCCCCTCCCAGAAGACGGAGAGGGCCTTCAGGTCCGCGATCGCCTGGGCCAGCGCCCCGTCCAGCGCCTCCTCGTTGCTGAGGATGCGCGAGCTGGCCTCCGCCCATTGGCGGTAGTCGGCGCGAGCACGCGTCAGCCGCTCGTCGAAACGGCGCGGGGCGGGCGGCTGCGAGGCGGGGTGCGACCCGGGGAACAGCCAGCCCGACTCGGGCTCCTCGGAAGCGGGGGGCCGGGGCCGGTACCCGGGCCTGCGGGCGGCGTCCGCCGACTCGCGCACCGAGGCGCCGGAATGCACCGAGTGCACCGAGGGCAGCGCGTGCACCTCCAGGCTGGCGCTCTCGTTGGGCCCCAGGTGGAATTCGAAGCGGGCCTTCCCCGCTTCCAGCCGCTGCGGGGCGCGGGTGGGGAAGAAGACTTCGACCCGGTAGAGCACGCCGTCCCGGCCCTGGTAGCAGGAGACCACCGCCTCGCCGCGCACCAGGGGCTTGAAATAGGTCCCGCGGCCGTGCCGCTTGGCCCCCCGCACCTCGAACTGGTCGGCGAAGTCGGAGGCGAACTCGTACTCCACCCAGTAGTCGATGTCCCGCACCAGGTAGTTGGTGAGAGTGAGCCGCTCGACGAAGTGCTCCTCGATCAGCTGCTCCCGGCGCAGGTGGAGGAAGTTCACCGGGTCCTGGAACACGCCCCCGAAGTGGGCGCTGGTGACCGTCAGGTCGACCTGGGAGATGTACTCGGCGCGGGTCTGGGTGGAGAGCACCACCGGCGGCCCGCCGGCCACGGCCAGCCGCAGCTTGCTGAGGAAGCGGGTGTCCTCGAAGTAGGCGCCCTGGTCGCGCGCCCCGGGTGGCCAGATGTCGCCCAGCCTCCCCGCCACCGCGAAGAGGTTGCCGCGCTTGAGCACCAGCTTGTCGGTCCCCGTCGACTCCGGCAGGGAGGCGAGGTCGTCGTAGCCGAGCAGCTCGGCCGCCTTGGCGATCACCAGCGCGCGGTCCGGCATGGT
>DATKAG010000412.1:0-5667 GCA_035498355.1 Myxococcales bacterium
AGGCCAAGCTCGAGTACGACCTGTACTACGTGCAGCACCAGTCGCTCTTCCTCGACCTCGCCATCTGCTTCCACACCGCCAAGATCGTGCTCTTCGGCCGGGGGGCCCGGTGACCGCCGCGCCCCAGCAGCGGCCCGAGCCCGCGCTGCGGGTGGAGGTGGTGGAAGGGCGCGACGCCTTCGTCCCGCTGGAGCGGGAGTGGAACGCGGCCCTCTCTCGCGGACCCCGGGACGAGCCCATGCTCCGCCACGAGTGGCTGCGCGCCTTCATCGAGAACTTCGCCCCCGGGGCCAGGCTCCGCACCTTCCTCGCCCGCGCCGGCCGGGAGATCTGCGCGGCGGTGCCGCTGATCGAGGAGCGCGAGCGCTCCGCCGACACCTGCTTCCTTCCTTTGATCACCTGGCGCACGCCCAGCAACGACCACTCCCAGCGGGGAGGGGTGCTCCTGGGCCGCCGGGGCGAGGAGGGGTTGCGCCTGATCTGGGAAGCCCTGCAGGCCGACCCGGGCTGGGACCGGCTGCGCCTGCGCGACCTGCCGGCCGGCGCTCCCGAGTGGCGGCTGCGGGAATGGGCGCTGGAGGCGGGATGCCGCTGCGGGCTCTGGGCCTCGCTCCGCTCTCCGTACCTGCCGCTGCCCAAGAGCTACGAGGCGGTGGAGAAGGCGCTGGAGGGGAAGTTCCGGCAGAACCTGCGCCGGCGGAAGCGCCGGCTGGCCGAGCAGGGCGAGGTGAAGTACGCGCTGGTGGACGGGAAGGACGCCAAGGCCCTCGACTCCGCGCTGGCCGACTTCTTCGAGATCGAAGCCAGCGGCTGGAAAGGCAGGAACGGAACCGCCATCGCCCAGCGGCCGGAGCTGGTGGGCTTCTACACCCAGATCGCCCGGGACGCGGCCAGGCGCGGCGCCCTGGCCCTGGGGCTGCTCAGCCTCTCGGGAAAGCCCGTCGCCGCCCACCTGAGCATCGTCCACGGCAAGCGGCACTACCTGATCAAGATCGGCTACGACGAGTCGCTGCACGAGCACTCGCCCGGGCAGCAGATGGTCTCCGAGGCCATCCGCGACTCCTGCGCCCGGGGGCTCTCGGAGTTCGACTTCCTCGGCCCCTGCATGGAGTGGAAGCTGGACTGGGAGAGCCAGTTGAGGGCGCACCACTGGCTGACCATCTTCCGTCCCACGCGGAAGGGAAAGCTGGTCCACGAGGCGCGCTTCGTGGCCTGGCCCATCCTGCGCGCGCTGACGCGGAGGGGATAGTGGCGACCACGGCATTGCGGCTGCGGCTGGCTCCGGGGAGGGGGGAGAAGGCGCCGGCGCCCAGGCGCACCGTGCCCTGCATGCAGACGGCCTGGCCGCACATGCTCTCCCCGCGCCTCGCCGCCACCGTCCCCCTGGTCTTTCCCTTCGATCAGCCGGGGCTGCGCTACCGCTACTTCGCCCGCAACGCCGTCTGGGACGCGGTGCGGATGCTGGGCCTCGCCGGGCGCAAGGTGCTGATGCCCGCCTACCACCACGGGGTGGAGCTGGAGACGCTGCTCGCGGCGGGAGTGACGCCCGTCTTCTTCCGGGTGGACGCCCAGATGCGGGCGGACTTCGAGGATGCCCGCGGCAAGTCCGACGGGGCGGCGGCGCTCTACCTCATCCACTACGCGGGCTTCCCCCAGGACATGCAGGCGGCCCGGCAGCTGGCGGGCTCCCTGGGGGTGCCGCTGATCGAGGACTGCGCGCTTTCGCTCCTCTCGCGCGACGGGGAGAAGCCCCTGGGCTCCTTCGGCGACCTCTCCGTCTTCTGCCTCTACAAGACGCTGCCGGTGCCCAACGGCGGGGCGCTCCTGGCCCGGGGCGACTACGCCCGCCGGCTCGAATCGCTCCCCCCCGTGAAGCCGCCTCCCCTGGCGAGCACGGCCTCGCACCTGATCGGCGGGCTGCTCTCGAACCTGGAGCTGCGCACGGGCGAGGCCGGCCGCCGCGCCCGGGAGGCGCTGCGCGACGCCGGCCGCTGGCTGTTGCGGCGGGCCAACGTGGAGCGCGTCTCCACCGGCACGCAGCACTTCAACCCCCAGGACGTGGAGCTGGGGATGAGCGCCGCCAGCCACCTGCTGCTGCGCAACCAGGACTTCGCCCGGATCGTCGAGCGCCGCCGGCGCAACTACTTCCTCCTCTACGCCATGCTCCGCGACGTAGCCCCGCCGGTGACCGGCGAGCTCAAGCCCGGCGTCTGCCCGCTCTTCTATCCCATGCCCGTCGACGACAAGGCCGGGGCCATCGCGCGCCTCTTGGCCCGCGGGGTGGAGACGGTGGACTTCTGGCGACTGCGCCATCCCCTGGTGCCGGCCGGCGCCTTCCCGGAGGTGGACCGGCTGCGCGAGCGCGTGCTGGAGCTGCCGGTGCACCAGGACCTCTCGCCGGCGGACGCCGAGCACGTGGCGAGCTGCGTGCGGGAGCTGCTCAAGTGAGCGAGGCGCGGGTGATCGAGGTCCTGCCGGTCGAGACCACCGTGGGCCTTCCCGGCGCCGGGGAGTGGCGGGAGCTGAACGGCCGGGCGCGCGCCGGCACCATGTTCCTCGGCCCCGAGTGGCTCCTGCCCTGGTGGCGCCACTTCGGCGAGGGGCGCGAGCAGGCCTCCATCTGCCTGCGCGAGGGCGGGCGGCTGATCGGCTTCTGCCCGCTCTTCCTCGAGAGGGTGCGCCTCTGTGGCATCGAAGTGCGCCGCCTGGCCTTCCTCGGGGACGGGCAGACGGGCTGCGACTACCTGGACGTCCTGGCGGAGCCGGGGCGCGAGCGCGAGGTCCTGGAGCGCTGCCTGGCGAAGCTGCTGGAGCTGCCCTGGGACCTCTGCGATCTGGACGGCCTCTGGCGGGAAGGCTTCACCGCGCTCCAGCTCGCCGCGCGCTTCTCCCCCACCGGGGACGAGGTGGCGCGCGAGGGGCGGATCCGCTTCGTCTGCCCGCACATCCCCCTCTCCGGCACCTGGGAGCAGTACCTCGAGGGGCTGGGCCGGCGGGAGAACCTGCGCCGGCGGGAGAAGTGGCTCTTCCGCCAGCCCGGCGTCTCGCTGGACTGCGCCCGCGCACCCGAGGAATCCGTTCCCGCGATGGAGGACTTCCTCGCCCTGCACCGCGCGCGCTGGGCGGTGGAGGGCGGCTCCGACGGACTGTCGGGGCCGCGGCACGAGGCCTTCCACCGCGAGGCCTCGCAGGAGCTGGCGCGCGCGGGGATGCTGCGCCTGTACACGCTGCGCGCGGCCCGGCGCCCGGTGGCCTCGGTCTACGGCGTGGTGCACGGCGGCAAGTTCAACTACTACCAGTCCGGCTACGATCCGAACTGGGCCTCGCGATCGGTGGGCCTGGTCCTGCTGGCGCGCACGGTGCAGGACGCGTTCGCGGGCGGCTACAAGGAGTTCGACTTCCTCCGCGGCAACGAGGGCTACAAGGGCGAGTGGTCGCGCGGCGAGCGCTGGACCGTCCGCCTCCGCCTCTGGCGGGGCCGGCGCGCCCGGGCGGCGCGGGCCGCCTCGGGAGCGAGCCTGCTTTTGCGGGAGGCGGTGAAGGCCGCCCTGCCGGGCCAGGCGATGGCGGCGGCGCGCAAGCTGCGCCGGGTGCTGGGGCGGCCGCCCCGGGAAGGGGAAAACCGGCTCTCCGCGGCCTTGAGAATCCTGCAGGAGCGGTGAGGGCGGCCGATGCACACATTGTCGCCACCACCGGGCGAGGGAGGGCGGAGATGGAGCGGCTGATCGACGGCGCGGTGCGCCTTCTGCGGCGGACGGGGAAGGGGGCGGCGGCGCTGGCCCTGCACTACTCCGGCGCCCGGGAGCTGCTCTCCGCCGTGCAGCGGCGCGCGGTGGGCGGCCGGCGGGTGCTGATCCTCAGCTACCACCGGGTGGTGGCCGACTTCGCCGCGGAAGCGAAGCGCAGCCTGCACACCCTGAACGTCGAGCAGGGGACCTTCCGGCGGCACCTGGAGGCGCTGCAGGAGAGCCACGACGTGGTCTCGCTGGACGAAGCGCTCTCCGTCCTGAACGGGACCCGCCAGGCGGCGCGCGACGTGGCCGTGGTCACCTTCGACGACGGCTACCGCGACGTCTACCAGCACGCCTTCCCGGTCCTGCGCGACCTGCGCATTCCCGCCCTGGTCTATGTCCCCTCCGCCTTCGTGGGCACCGACCGGCGGCTGGGGCACGACCGCCTCTTCGCGGCGCTTCGCTGCATGCGCCGGCGGGGCCTCTCGCCCGTGGCCGTCGGAGTGGGCGCTCCCGGGGAGCGCTGGCTGATCGACGCGCTCGCCAGGGACGCCTCGCCCCACCTGGCCCTGGAGCGGCTGATCGCGCGCCATCCCACGCCCGGCCTCCTGGATCTGGCGGACGCCCTGGAGGACCGGCTGGGGCTCTCCTCCTACCGGCCGCCCGACGGCGAGCTGCCCATGAGCTGGGAGATGCTGCGCGAGCTGGAATCGCACGGGATCAGCACCGGCGCCCACACCGCCGAGCACACCGTGCTCACCAACCAGCGGCTGGACGACGCGCGGCGGGAGATCGCGCTCTGCAAGGCGGCCCTGGAGAAGGGCCTGAGGCGCCCGGTGAGGCACTTCGCCTACTGCAACGGCTTCTACAGCGCCGGCGTGGCCCAGGCCCTGAAAGCGGAGGGATTCGCCAGCGCCGTCACCACCGAGGACATGCCCAACACCCCCGGCGTGGACCCCTTCGCGCTGAAGCGCAAGGTGCTCTGGGAGGCTTCCTCGGCGGGGATGCTGGGCTCGTACTCGAAGCCGCTCATCGCCTGCCAGCTGGAGGACACCTTCGGCATGCTCGCGCTGCAGAAGCCGGTCCTGGGCGCGCGGCCCACCAACTTCGGGACCGGAAGCTCCGGCGCCTCGCCGGAGATTTCGGCGCACGGATAAATGTCGAAAGCCGGGGGAATCCTCAAGCAGGCCGGGCCGCTGATGCTCGGGAGGGGCGGCGCCACCGTCCTGAGCTTCGCCCTCCCCCTGATCCTCACCCGCTTGCTCCCGCAGGCGGAATTCGGCACCTACAAGCAGGTCTGGCTGGTGGTCACCACCGCCTACTTCATGCTCCAGCTCGGGCTGGCGCAGAGCCTCTACTACTTCTTGCCCCGCAAGGACGGCCGGCAGATGGCCTGGCTGACGCAGGCGTCGGTCTCGCTCCTCACCCTCGGCGTCCTCTGCGGCGCCGGGCTGTACGGGGCCCGCTTCGCCATCGCCCGCCAGTTCGCCAACCCGGAGCTGGCCGGGTTCGGCCTGCCCATGGCGCTGATCACCGTCCTGATGATCGCCGCCGCGCCGCTGGAGATCTCGCTCACGGCGGAAGGGCGGGTGCGCACGGCGGCCTGGGTGATCTTCCTCTCCGACGCGCTGCGGGTGGCCGGCAGCGTGGTGCCGCTCTTCCTCGGGCTGGGGCTGCGCGGCTTCTTCTGGGCCTACGTCATCCACGGGGGGCTGCGCTTCGCGCTGCAGTGCTACTACTTCTTCCGCCGGGGACGGCCGCGGCTGGACCGGGTGCTCTGGCGCGAGCAGCTCTCCTACGCGCTCCCCTTCGGCGCCGCGGTGCTGCTCGACATCCCCCAGCGCACCTTCCACCAGTGGGCGGTGGGCTGGACGGTGGACGCGGCCGCCTTCGCCATCTACGCCCAGGGGTGCTTCCAGGTCCCCATCATCAACCT
>DATKAG010000413.1:0-4120 GCA_035498355.1 Myxococcales bacterium
GACGTGGTCGTTGACCTTGACGGCGACGGCGACGTTCATCTTCTCGCCGTCCGCTGCCCCAGCTCCCCCCGGCGCACCACGCCCTTGTCCTGCAGCAAATCGACCAGGGCGCGGAAGGCGCGGCTCTGCGCCTCCACCGTCTTCTCCAGGCGGATGACCAGGGTCCTCAGCTCTTGCAGCGCGTCCTGCGCCCCGGCGCCCGGGGAGATGGTCCCGATGGCGTAGGGATTGGGCGCTCCCGGGGGAGGAGGGGTGTCCACCGGGATGGCGCTCAGGGGATCCCCGAGGCGGGTGGCGGGCTGCGGGCGGCGGCCCGTGGCGTCCCCGTAGTAGTGCTTGCGCACCGCCCGGTCGATGCTGCTCAGCGAGGCGAGCAGCGGCTCCAGCGTGTATTGAGCCAGCTGCGCCACCTCCTGCAGCGTCTGCCGATCGGGCTCGGCGGTGGCCACCCGCAGCACGCGCTCCGCCGCGTCCACCCGGACGGGGAAGACGCCGTACCGCTCGCAGGCGTCCACCGGCAGGCAGCGCAGGGCGTCCTCCTGCGCCTCCAGGTGGTCCAGGTCGACCGTCTCCAGCCCCAGTTGCTGGGAGAGGGCGCGGATGAGCTGGTCCTCGGTGACGTACCCCAGGTCCACCAGCGTCCGCCCCAGCTTGCCGCCGAAGGCGCGCTGGTCGCTGAGCGCCGCCACCAGCTTCTCCTCGTCGATCACCCCGTGGGAGATGAGGATGTCCCCCAGTTTGCGGGTCATCGCTTCTCCTCCAGCCGCACCGGCTCCCAGGCCGCCTTGCGCGCCCGGACCGTGAGCAGCGCCGCCTGGCCGGAAACGGTGGTGCCGTCCGCGAGCGGCCAGGGCGTGCGATCGGCGGCGCCGGGATTGAGGTAGAGCTCCGCCGACTCGGTGCGGGGCGGCACCGGCGCTCCCTTGCGGTCCACCGCCCGGCCCCCCGATTCCCAGACCTGCCCGAAGATGCCGAACTGCGCCTTCTGCAAGAGAGGGAGCAGCCGGGGATCGCCCAGGTTCTGCCCCTCGCTCACGTCCAGGGCCTTGGCGTCCTTGCCCCGCGGGGGGACCGCCGCCACCAGCACCACCGGCGGAGAGATGCGATCGAGGGCGGAGGCCAGCGCGTCGATGTCGCGCTGCACGTAGACGCAGGCCCCCTCGGAGTGGAGCTGCCGGCGCTCGAACGCCCCGGGGAGCCCCACCACCGTGGCGTCGCCCAGGTCCACCACCCGGGTGTGCGAGAGGTCCACGATCCGCGCGCCCCGCTTGCGCACCTCGGCCTCCGCCGCGTCCAGCTCCGAGCGCACCTCGCGGTTGCCGGCCACCGCCAGCACGGGAAGGCCGCTGTCGGCCAGCACGCCCAGGAGCGTCTCCTGCTCGTCCGGGTTGTCGCCCAGATCCCCGTCGGCGATCAGCACCTCGGCGCCGCGCCGCTTCAATTCCCCGATCAGCCCGCGGATGGAGGCCACGTTCTCCTCGTCGGCGTCCTTGAGCCCGGCGAGGGCGCCGATCCTCACCTCGCCCGCGGGAGCGCGCAGCTTCTCCCGGGCCCCGGGCGCGTCGAAGGGCGCGGCGCAGCCGGCATCGCTGCGTACCGGGGACTGGGGACGGGCGGGAGCCGGGGACGGCGCCGGGGCCACGGGAGAAAGCGCTTTCTCGCGGCACCCGGTGAGCGCGAGCACTGCCACCGCGGATATGGCCGGACGCATTCCGGCTACAGTCTACGCACCCTTTTGCGCCGGTCCAATCCTCATCAGGCGTGGGGAGGGAGGGCGCGGCCGAAGCGCGAGCCCACCGAGGCCCCGAGGGCGAAGAACTGCAGCAGCGCGAGAATGGAGATCCCCAGCCAGGGCACGAACGCCACCAGCATCAGCACCGCCATGCCCATCCCCAGCGCCGCGGGCGGGACGAACCGCTGCCCCGGGCCGGCGGGCAGGGCCTCGCCGATGCGCAGGGCGAACGAGGAGAGGCCCATGACGATGCTGAGGAAGACGATCACCGGCAAGAGGGGAATGAGGGGGATGCCCACCAGGCTGATGGCGAGGAGCACCACCAGGGGGAGGAGCAGCAGCCAGCAGAGGAAGCCCACGGTGAAGCTGCGCACCGGGTTCTCGAACATGGCGTAGCCGACGTTGCGCACCCGCTCCGGCCACATGCGCAGCACCCCCAGGCCCACCAGGTACATGAGGGCGAAGAGGGCCACGGTGGGGAAGAGCCCGAAGGGCCCCAGCCGGGTGAGCCAGCCGCGGTGAGAGCGAGGGGTTCTGGAGAAGAGCTTCCCGAACCCCACCTGGACGTGCTCGCCCATCACCTGGCCGCCCTGCTCCACGTCCACGGACCCGAGCACCGCGACGGCCTGGCCCATCACCAGCGCGCCCTGGCTGACCTTGACTCCTCCGCCCACGGCCACCGCGTCGCCCTGCACCACGCTGCCCGGCTCCATCTCGATGGAGCCGCCCACGCAGACCACGTCTCCCTGGACGATCTGGCCCTGCTGCACGTTGATGTCGCCCTGGAAGACGCGCACCATGTCGCGGCTGCCCCGGCGGCTGGACCCGTGCACCATCCGGGTGGTGCCGTGGCGGGAGCTGGTCATCTTCTCGATCAGCATCCCCGCCGCGCCCTCGGCGTCGGGAGTGGCCACCACCACCAGCTTGTCGTTCTTCAGCACCGCCATGGCGCCGCTCTGCCGCAGCACCTGGCGCAAGGCATCGCGCGGGTCGGCGTCCTTGAGGTCGACGTCCACCCGGTCGTGGGGCGAGCCCACCAGGGTCATCGACCAGCCGGCGGTCTGGGCGATGCGGTGCAGGACGTCGGCAGTGGGGACGCCCTTGCCCTTCTCGGTGAAGCGGGGCAGCTCGCGCGCCGGCGAGTCGGCCGGAGGGGCGGGGGACCTCTTCACCCGGGGGACCGGCGGCGCGGGAGGAGCGGGCGGGGCCGGCGGGGCCGGGGGCACCACCACGAGATCGGCGTCGGAATCCTCGTCCGGGTCCACCTCTGAATCGGAGCCGCCTTCGTCCTCGTCGGTGGTGACGCGCAGGGTGATCACCCGGTCGGCCAGGCCGCCCATCACCTTGCCCATGGCGCCGTGCACGCCGAAGTGCTCGAGGAAGAAGCCGCCCTGCGCCAGGAGCAGGCTGAGGAAGAGCCCGGTCATGATCAGGACCTCGCGGGCAGGCGCGCGTAGGCCGGCTTGAGGGTGCGGGAGAGCGCGGTGAGGATCACCGCCAGGAAGAGGAAGGCGCCGATCCCCAGGGGGACGCGGACGGCGGCGAACACCGGCCCCACCGCCGTCCAGACGGTGCGGGCCACGGAGAAGGAGTCGAGCACCCGGTTCACCTGCGTGTTCAGCGCCCAGCCCACGATGGCGAAGACGGCCAGGGCGAAGGCGGGAATGGCGGCCAGCACGGTGTGCCGCCGGGTGACCAGCTGGGTCTCCCGCGCCTGCACCGCGGCGAGCACGGTGGCGGTGAAGTCGGCGGGAGGCTCGGGGTCGCGCAGGGCGGAGAGCCGGCCGCTGAGCGCGGAGTAGACGGTCAGCTCGCTCCCGCAAGCGGCGCAGGAGTCGCAGTGCTCGCGGGCAGCGAGGCCTTCGGGGCCGCGCAGGGTCCCGTCGGCGAGCGACTGGATCTGGGCGTCGGTGAGGTGGGTCATGAGAAGTGCTCCGAGAGCCGCGCCTTCAGCTCCTTGCGCGCGCGGTGCAGCCAGGTCATCACGGTGCCCATCGGCACCCCCAGCGACTGCGCGATCTCGGCGTAGCTCTTGTGCTGGATGTGGAAGAGGGCGATCACCTCGCGGTAGCGGGGCGGCAGGCCGCAGACGGCGCGATCGAGGTCGCGCTGCGCCTCTTCCTCCTGCACCCGCTGCTCGCCGGAGACGGCGAAATGGTCGGTCAGCTCGGGAGCGACGCCGGCGTCCGCCCCTTCCTCGCTCCGGCCCTCGGCCGCCAGCGCCAGGGTGGGACGGCGGCGGCGGAGCAGGTCGATGCAGTGGTTGCGGGCGATGCGTAGCACCCAGGCGGCGAAGGGCTGGCGGGGATCGAAATCGCGGACGCCGGTGTAGGCGCGGACGAACGCCTCCTGGGCGGCGTCGCGCGCTTCCTCGCCGTTGCCCAGCAG
>DATKAG010000414.1:0-2497 GCA_035498355.1 Myxococcales bacterium
CCGCCTCCGCTCCCCGCAGATCTGCGCCGAGTGCCACACCGACGCCAAGCGGATGGCCAAGTACAAGCTCTCCACCGGCGTGCTGCGCACGTACTTCAGCGACTTCCACGGGGCCACCGTGCAGCTCCAGGCCCGGGGCAAGGGCGAGGTGGCCGCGGTCGCCCTCTGCACCGACTGCCACGGCGCGCACGACGTCACCAAGGTCGACGATCCTCATTCCCCGGTGTTGAAGGAGAACCTCCTCAACACCTGCCGCAAGTGCCACCAGGGAGCCAAGGCCGACTTCCCCTCCGCCTGGCTCTCGCACGTGGAGCCTTCCGCCACCCGGGCGCCGCTGGTCTACCTGGTCAAGCTTCTCTACACGGTCCTGATCCCCTTCATGATCGGCGGGCTCGCCCTGCAGGTCATCCTCCATCTCTGGCGAATCGTGGTGAACCGATGAGCGACATCGTCCGCTTCTCCGTGCGGCAGCGCGCGGAACACCTCTCCGTGATGGTCCTCTTCACCGTGCTGGTGATCACCGGCATGCCGCAGAAGTTCTACCAGGCGTCGTTCTCCGCCTCGCTGGTGCAGGCGATGGGCGGCATCAACGCCACCCGGCTCATCCACCGGGTCGCCGGCGTGCTCTTCGCCCTCACCGTCGTCGCCCACCTGGCGGTGGCCATCTGGCAGGTGACCACCCGGCGGCTCACCCGGCTGGCCATCGTCCCCGGCCGGCAGGACTACCGGGACGCCCTGGCCACCCTGCGCTGGTACCTGGGCCTCTCCCGGCAGAAGGCGCTCTTCGACCGCTACGACTACCGGCAGAAGTTCGAGTACTGGGGGATGGTGGCCGGCTCGATGATCATGGTGGCCACCGGCTTCATCCTCCTCTTCCCGGTGACCGTCGGCAGCATCCTGCCCGGGCAGCTGATCCCCGCTTCCCAGGTGGCGCACAGCCAGGAGGGGCTGATGGCCTTCCTGGTGGTGATCGTCTGGCACATCTACAACGCCCACCTCAACCCGGACGTCTTCCCCTTCGACTGGAGCATCTTCAACGGGAAGATCTCCCGCCACCGCATGCTGGAGGAGCACCCCCTGGAGCTGGCCCGGATCGAGGGCCGGCCGGTGGAGGAGCTCCTGCCCAAGGCCCAGCCGCCCGAGCCGGGGAAGCGGCCGGTGGAGGGCGCCCACCCGGCAGGATGACCCTTGCGCGCCCCGGCCACAGAGGCGCGCAGGGGGCAGAAGATCGCCACCCGCGTGCTGCTCCTGGTGGGCCTGGGCGTGGTGGGCCCGCTTTCGGCGATGATCTGGGCGGGCGGGGAGGCGCGGGCGCGCCTGCGCGAGGAGAAGCGGCTGGACCAGCAGATGATCGCCGGGCTGATCGCCGCCCGGGTCGACGCCGCGCTCTCGGCCGAGCTGGAGGCGCTGCAGCTGGCCGCTCTCGGTTCGCACTCGTTGCGGGAGGTGCGGGCGCGTCCGGCCGCCCTGGTCGACCAGGTGGTCCTGCTCGACGCCCGCGGCGAGGTGCTGGAGCAGGAGCCTCCCGGGGCCCCCGTCGACGCCCGGGCCATCGCCGCCGCGGGGCTGCGCGCGGGCAAGCCCTCGTTCACCCGCGCGTACGCGCTGGCTCCCGCCCGCAACTGGCGGGGGGAGCTGACCCGGATCGCCGCGGGCTCGGTCGATCCGGCCCGCCTGGCCTCGCTGGTGCGCGAGGGCGCCGTCCCCCGCGGACTGGCCGTGGACCTCATGGACGAGACGGGACAGACCGTCGCCAGCGGCGGCGCGCGGGGCGGCCGCACCGACCGGGTGGTGAACGCTCCTTTGCCCGGCGTGGGATGGTCCATCGCCGTGAGCGAGACCGCCGCCGAGCCGCTCCTGGCGTGGCCCCTTCCCTGGCTGACGCTGCCGCTCCTGGCCATCGGCCTGCTCTTCGGCTGGGGAGCGGCGCGCAGCCTCACCCGCCCCCTGGGCGCCTTGACCGGCGCGGCCGAGCGCCTCACCGCCGGCGACCTGGCGACGCCCATGCCCGCGCTGGCCGACGACGAGGTGGGCAGGCTGGGCGTGGCCCTGGAGCGGATGCGCCTGGCGCTCAAGGAGTCGCGGGACGAGCTGGAGAACCGGGTGGCCGAGCGCACCGCCCAGGTGCGGATCCTCCTGGGCAAGGTGATCAACGCCCAGGAGCACGAGCGCCGGCGCGTGGCCCGCGAGCTGCACGACGAAACCAGCCAGGGCCTGGCCGCGCTCCTCCTCAAGCTCCGCTCCCGGCCCGGCCTCGCGGACGAGACCGCGCTCGCCCTGGGCACCCTGGACGCGGTGCACCGGCTGATCGCGGACTTGCGCCCCTCGGTGCTCGACGACCTCGGCCTCACTTCCGCCATCGCCTGGTGCGCCGATCGCCACCTGCGCTCCCACGGGGTGGCGGTGCGCTGCGAGTTCAGCGGCCTCGACCGCCGGCTGCCGCCCGAGCACGAGACCGCCGTCTTCCGGGTGGTGCAGGAGGCGATCGCCAACATCG
>DATKAG010000415.1:0-9968 GCA_035498355.1 Myxococcales bacterium
CACAATCCTTCCTACCTGCTGGCGCACGCCACCCTCCCCTGGGTGCTCTGGGCGGCGCTGCGCCTCTGCGTGCCGGGGCGCCTGGAGCCGCGCCGGGTGGCGGCGCTGGCCCTGGCCTGGGCGCTGGTCTTCCTCGCCGGCGACGCGCAGGCCTTCGTGGCCACGCCACTCTTGCTCCTCGCCGTGCTCGCCCTGGCCCCTGACCGCAAGCGCACCGCCCTGGCCTGCGCCGCGTCCGGCGCCCTCGCCCTGTTGATCTGTTGCGCGGAGCTCTTGCCCGCGATGGTCCTGAGCCAGTCCAGCATCCGGGTGCAGGGCCGCAGCGACCCGCTGCTCGGGCGCTTCTTCAGCTTCCACCCCTTGCGCCTCTTCGAACTGGCCGCGCCCTCGCTCGTCCCCGACGAGCTGCGCGTGCAGGTGACGACGGCCCTGTTCCACAGCGGGGGCGCACTCTGGTCTACCACGGTCTTCGCCGGCAGCCTGGTGCTCCTCCTCGCGGGCCTGGCCATCGCCCGGGCGCCGCGGAACGCGCTCCCCTTCGCCGCCCTGGCCGCCTTCGCGCTGCTCCTCGCCATGGGCGCGCACGCGGGCCTGCTGCCCGCGCTCTGGAAGGTGGTGCGCCCCCTGAGCTGGTTCCGCTTTCCCGAGAAGTACGCCGGCCTCGCCTGGGTGGGACTCGCACCGCTCGCCGCGCTGGGATTCGACACGGCACGCGAGCGTCCCCGCTCCTCCGCCCGCATCGCCGCCCTCTCGGCGGTGGCGGCGCTCGCCGCCTCCTTTCTCTTGCCCGCACTGGTGCGGCGCCTGGCCGGGGAGGCGGGGAGCGCGGCGGCGGAGGAGACGGCCCGGGCCTGGCGCTCCGGTTACCTCTGGTCGGCCGGGTTCCTCGCCGCGGGCGCGCTCGCCCTGCGGCTATCCGGCGGCGCCTTGCTGCTGCCGGCCCTGGTCTGCGCCGAGCTCTTGCACGGCAACGGCGCGCACCTGCCCGTCGCCCCCCGCGCCGCCCTCGAGGCCGCACTTCCCTTCGCGGAGGCGATCCGCCGGGACCCGCACCGCGTCGTCTCCCTGGCGGGAGGACACGCCCTGCGCACGGTCACCGGAGAGGACGTGCACTGGGCGGAGGTGATGCGCGCTTCCTTGCGCCCGGACGCGAGCGGCGCCGAGCACATCGGCAGCCTCTCCTTCAACCTGCCCCTGACGCAGCTCCGCGCCTGGCGCGCGCTGGGCCCCAATGCTTCGCTGCGCGGGCAGACCGGCCCGCTCTTTGACGGCTGCTTCGCGGTGGTGGACATGCAGGCGCCCGACCCGCCGGGTGCCACCGCCCTGATCGAGGATCGCGCCGCCGAGCTGCGCCTGCTGCGCATCCCCTGCCGGCCGCGCGCCTACCTCTCCGCGATGGAGCCCGCGGGCGAGCGCGGTGCGGCCGAGGGCCTGCGCCAGGGGCTCGCGCCCGGCTTCACCCTCTGGGAGCACGCCGGCAGGGCCGCGGCGGCGGAGGGCAGCGTGCGCATCACGGCGGACGAGCCGGAGCGGCTCGCGCTGGAGGTGGAGGCGAGCGCCGACACCGCGCTGGTGGTGGGCGATCAGCTCGCTCCGGGCTGGACGGCCACCCTGGACGGCGCGCCGGCGCCCCTCTACTTCGCCAACGTGGCGGCGCGCGGGATGGCGATGCCCGCCGGCCGCCACGAGGTGGAGATGCGCTACCGCACCCCGCGGCTTGCCGCAGGGGCGGCCCTCAGCCTCGCCGGGCTGGCCCTGGCCGCGGCGCTGGCGCTGCGCAGGCGCGGTACATTGCCCTGATGGATCTCGGGCTCTCGGGAAGAAGCGTTCTTTTGGTGGGAGCGGGGCGGGGCCTGGGCGGGGCAGCGGCGCTGGCCATCGCAGGCGAGGGCGCGAAGGTGGCGCTGGTGGCGCGCACGCGAGCGGACCTGGACGCAAGAGCGCGCGAGTGCCAGGCGGCGGGCGCGCAGCAGGTCCTCGCCATCGCGGCCGACGCCACCGACCCGGGCCAGCTTGAGGCGGCCATCGAGCGGACCGCCTCGGAGCTCTCAGGGCTGGACGCCTTGGTGATGCTGGTCGGCGGCTCGCAGCCGGGCGGCACCGCCGATCTCTCCAGCGCCGACTGGCACGCCGCCTACGACCGCAACCTCTGGCCATCCGTGCACGCCAGCCGCTGCGCCTTGCCCCACCTCGTGCGCAGCGCGCAGAAGCGGGGCTTCCCCTCCTCGGCGCGGGAGGCCAGCGTCATCCTCCACGTGGCCAGCGTCTACGGCCGCGAAGGCGGCGGGGCGCTCACCTACAACACCGCGAAAGCGGCCTTGATCGCCCTGGCCCACGAGCAGGCGCGCGAGCTGGCGGCGAAGGGCGTGCGTGTGCTCTCCATCTCCCCGGGGAGCGTGCTGCACCCGGGCGGATCGTGGGAGCGGCGGCAGAAGGCCGACCCGGCGGGCATCGCCGCCTTCGTGCAGCGCGAGATCCCATTCGGCCGCTTCGGCACCGCGGAGGAGATCGGTGACGCCATTGCCTTCTTGATCAGCCCCCGGGCGAGCTGGGTGGCGGGCGCGAGCGTGGTGGTGGACGGGGCGCAGTCGCGGAGTTTCTGAGCTGCGTCCACGGCCACGTCAACGTCGACGTCGACATCGGCGAAACCTCAGTACGAGGAGAACAGCAGCCGCGCCACCGCGTTTGCGGCCTGCACGATCGACCGCGGCTCCAGCAAGGGCGGGGCGGCGGCGATGCCCACCAGGGCGAGCAGCATGGGCACGCGCTTCGCGCGGTGGGCCGGCAAGGAGTCGAGGAGGAACAGGGGCAACATCAGGAGGCTCGCGGCAGCCAGCCCAGCCAGGGCCGGGGGGAGCCCGTTCCCCAGCAGCGAAAGGGCCACCACCAGGAGCGCGCCCGCGTGGAAGACGTCCCGGCCGTTCCCGGCGAACCAGCGCCCGCGGTAGGTTTCGGCGAGCGTGCGCGACAGCTCCAGGAGCGCGGTGGCCGCCAGCACGGCGAGAGCGCCGAAGGCGAGGGCGGCTGCTGGATCCAGTGTGCGCTCGAAGCTCCCCAGCGGTTCCACCGTGTGGCGGAATAGCACGCCTTCCGGCACAATGCGCGGCCCGTGCGCGCGCTCGCCGCCGTCCTGCTTTGCACCGCCTGCATCGAGCGCCCCTTCGATCAGCCGCAAGCGGAGCAGGCCCGCGCTCAGGTGGACCGGGGCGCGCTGCGCGACGTGCTCGTCCCCGCCCCCGCCGACGCGACGAGCGTGGGCGCGGTGTTCGGAAACGCGGCCGAGCTGGTGGCGTACAAGCTGGAGCCGGCGCAAATGGTCGCGGGCCAGCGGGCCAAGCTCACCCTCTACTGGCGCTGCCGCGCGGAGATGGAGAGTTGGCACATCTTCGTCCACCTCGACGACTCCACCGGCGCCGGCTCCCGCCTCCACGCCGAGCACGATCCCGCCGGCGGGCGCTTCCCCACCGACGCCTGGAAGCCGGGCGACCAGATCGCCGACGCGTTCTGGTTCATCGCCCCCGAGCATCCCCTGCTCCTCTACCTGGGCTTCTACTCGCAGGGCGAGAACCGGCTTCCGCTCACTTCCCCAGGCAAGGGCCGCGACGACGGGAACAACCGGCTGCTGGCGGGCGTCCTGCCTGTCGCGCGCTGATGCGGGCGTCATCGCTCGCGCTGGCGCTGCTCTTCCCCGCCTCCGCGCTCGCCCACCAGGCCAGCGTCTCCTACGGCGAGCTGAGGCCGCGGGGGCGCGAGGTGGTCGGCACCCTGCGATTCGCGCTCGCCGACCTTCGCACCCAGATCCGCGTCGAAGACCCGTCCCATCCGCCCGCGGCCGCCCTCAGCCGCCTGCTGTTGGAGCCGTACCAGGTGAAGGCCGCGGGGCGGCCCTGCTCGCTGCAGCCGGGCGCCACCGCGGAGCCGGACGGCGAGGACGGGATCGCGCTGCACGGGCGCTGGATCTGCCCGGTGGACGCGGACGAGATCCAGGTCCGGGCCGGGTTCGTCGAGTACTTCCCGCCCGGCCACACCCACCTGGCGCGCATCGAGTTCGGCGGCGGCGAGCTTTCCCAGCGGGTGGCGCAGCGCGACGATCCCTCCTTCGAGGCCCGCAGGACCCGGCCCGCGGGGCGCGAATTCGCCCGCTTCCTGCTCCTGGGCATCGAGCACATCTTCACCGGCTACGACCATTTGGCCTTCCTCGTCGGGCTGCTGCTCTTGGGCGGCTCGCTGCGCGCCATGGTGGGCATCGTCACCGCCTTCACGGTGGCGCACTCCATCACCCTGGCCCTTGCCGCCCTCGACCTCCTTGCCCCCTCCCCCCGGGTGATCGAGCCCGCCATCGCCGCCAGCATCCTCTTCGTGGGCGCGGAGAACCTCTGGGCGCTGCGGCGGGGGAAGTCCGAGTCGGCCCTGCGCCACCGCTGGGTGCTCACTTTCGCCTTCGGGCTGGTGCACGGCTTCGGGTTCGCGGCGGTCCTGCGGGGAATGCACCTCCCCCGCGCCGCCCTGGCCTCGGGCCTGCTCTCCTTCAACCTCGGGGTGGAGGTGGGGCAGGTCTGCATCGTGCTGGTCGCCCTTCCCCTGCTGGGCCGGTTGAGGCGCTGGCGGCCCTTCGCCCCCGCCGCTTCCGCCTGCGTGGCCGCCCTGGGGGGCCTGCTCTTCGTGGCCCGGCTGGCAGGCTGAGGGAGTGATCGCAGTCACTGCTGCCCCGGCGCCACGGGTGGTAAGCTCACCTCGGGGGAGTTGCCCGTGGCCGCCGACCCTTCCAGCCGTCTCGTTCCCGGATGCCGGATTTCCCTGGGCGGCCAGAGGCTTGCCCTGGAGGACGAAGCGCGCCTCACCCGCGTCGAGGTGGACCTGGACCTCGACCTCTTCGGGCAGTGCAAGCTGGTCTTCCACGATCCGCTGATGGAGTTGATCAACTCCGACAAGTTCCAGAGCGGCACGGCGGTGGAGGTGGCGCTGGGTTTCGGCCACGAGCTTTCGCCCGTGTTCGCCGGGGAGGTTGTGGCGCTGCAGCCGTCCTTCGTCCACGACCTGCCCCCGGCCCTGGAGGTGATCTGCCAGGATTCGCTGCACCGGCTGGCGCTGACGCAGATGACCCGGGCGCTGAACGACGTGGACGACAAGGAGATCGTCACCAGGATCGCCCAGGAGCACGGCCTCTCCGCCGAGGCCCCTTCGGGCACCAGCGGGCACTCCCTGCAGGCCAACGTCACCGACGCCGTCTTCCTCCGCCGGCTGGCGCAGACCCACGGGCGCTACCTGCGCATCGAGGGCAAGAAGCTGATCATCGGCCCCCCTCCCAAGGGCGCGGAGCTGACGCTGGGGCCGGACAGCGGCATCCAGCGGGCCCGGCTGCGCATCAAGACGCTCTCCCAGGTGGGCGAGGTCTCGGTCCACGGCTGGGACCCCAAGGCGAAGCGGGAGATCGTGGGAAAGGCCAAGCCCCAGGGCGAGACGGGGAAGGGGGCCAAGGAGCACGGCAAGGGCACCCTCTCCTTCGCCTCCCACGAGCTGCCGCCGGCCGACGTGAAGACGGCGGAGGCGATGGCCAGCGGCCGGTTGCAGAAGATCGCCGAGGGCTTCATCACCTTCCAGGCGGAGATGACCGGCGACCCGCGCATCCTCCCCGGGGCCAGCGTCACCCTGGACAAGATGGGCGCGCAGATGGACGGCGTCTACCGGGTGGACAAGGCCGCGCACCGGTTCAGCCGCAAGGGCTACCAGGTGGATTTCCGGGCGGTGCGCACCGGGGAGAAGAAGCCGCCCAAGCCCGCCGAGGCCGCCGGCGGCGCCGCGGAGAAGAAGGACCTGTTCAAGATCGAGATCCGGCTGGTCGACGGGCAAGACCATCCCGTGGCGCAGATGGGGTACGACCTCACCCTGCCCGACGGGAGGAAGATCTCCAGCTTCACCGGGGAGGACGGGTTCATCCGCGCCACCTCCAGCAAGCAGGGCGAGGCGAAGCTCGAGCTCTTCCCCGATCGCAAGAAGCCGCCCCCCGCGCCCGCGCAGAAGCTGGAGAGCGGCGCGCTGTTCGTGGAGATCCAGGTGATGGGCGACGACGGGCAGCCCCTGGCGGAGCGCGCCTACGAGCTGACCCTGCCCGACGGCCGGGTGGTCGAGGGCAAGACGGAATCGGACGGGTTCATCCGCGTCCGCTCCAGCGCGGAGGGCGAGCTGAAGCTCCGCCTGCCCGAGGAAGCCACCGGGGAAAAGGGGAAATGAGCGAGTCCGGGGAGCGGGTCCCCTACAAGCAAGGCGGGGTGAGCCTCGCCCTGGGGAAGCGTTTCGAGGTACAGCTGCCCGCGGCGGTCCTTCGCGCCCGGCTCACCGGCCTTCTCTTCGACACCAGCAAGTCCTTCCTCCTCCCCTCCGCCATCCACGGGATGCGGGCGCTCAAGCGCCTCTTCGACGAGCACAAGAACCTCTCCATCCTGGTGACCGGCCACACCGACCGGGCCGGCTCCGACGACTACAACGTCACCCTCTCCAACGAGCGCGCGCAGTCGATGTCCGCCTACCTGCGGGACGCGGTGGACGAGTGGATGAAGTTCTACGGGCAGGGCGTCTCCCAGGAGAAGCGCTGGGGCGCCCGCGAGGACAGCCTGATGATCGGCCAGGTGGTCCCGGCCGACAAGCTGGCCGACCCGGGGACCCCGCCGCCCGCCTCGGCGGGAAACGTGAAGGCCTTCCAGGAATTCAGCAACCAGACCCGCGGGACCAGCCTGCCCACGGACGGCAAGATCACCCAGCAGACGCGGCAAGAACTGGTGGCCGCGTACATGAAGCAGCCGGACACCACCCTCCCCGGCGGCGTGGTGCCGCTCACCCACGGCTGCGGCCCCTTCCACAACGAGGTGCCCACCGGGCCCGGGGTCGCCGAGCAGCGCAACCGGCGGGCGGAGATCTTCTTCTTCGACGGACCGGTCAAGCCGCCGCCGCGCAAGCCGTGCCCGGGGCCGAAAGGGTGCCCCGAGTACCCCGAGTGGGTGAAGCGCACCAACAAGACCATCGACCTGGACCGCGGGGTGGGCACCCTCACCGTGCAGGTGCAGGACCAGGGCGGCGCGGCCATCGAGGGTGCCTCGGTCCACGTCGAGGGGCCCTTCAGCGAGGACGGGAAGACGGACGGCAAGGGAACCGCGCCCTTCGCCGACATGCCCGCGGGCTCGTACAAGGTGTCCGCCGCCCACCCGGGGTTCGAGGGCGGCGAGACCAGCGCCGTCCTGGCCGACGGCGCGCAGGCGAAGGCCACGCTCTCGCTCAAGGCCACCGCCCCGGCCGCCGACACGGTCATTGTCACGGTGCTGACGCCGGGCGGCGAGCTCCTGAACGGCGCCACGGTGACGCTGGAGCGGGGCACGGACCACCGCGAGGACAAGACCGGCGCCTCCGGGGAAACGCCGCCCTTCAAGGACGTGCCCCTCGGGAAGTGGAAGGTGAGCGCGCGCCTGGACAACTTCACCGCCCCCGCGCCGGAGGAGATCGAGGTCAAGGGCGGCGCCGGGCAGAAGAAGACCATCACCCTCACCCCGGCCGCCGCCACCCCGGTGATCGGCGCCACCGCGCCGGTGACCCTGCCGCTTCTGGTGGTGAAGAAGAAGGGGCCCTGCACACCGGCCCGCAAGCCCATCACCCTCTCGGTGAAGGGCACTTTCACGGGAAGCGGCACCGGCCGGTTCACGCGCTCCAAGGACACCGTGAAGTTCTTCACCGCCGCCGCCGCCGGCGCCGAGATCACCTTCAACGGCACCGACAACGTCTTCACCGCCGCCGAGCTGACGGCCGGCAAGCAGCTCTTCGCGGAGGGGGCGACGACCAGCAGCGCGCTGGAGGACACCGAGCTGAAGCTCGAGCTGCTGGCCGGGTCCAACGCCGTCGGCACGCCCGCAACCGCCAAGGCGACCTGTTTGGAGCTGACCGTCGACCTCTTCCAGAGCCGCACCGCGCGCGCCGGCGATCCGGCCAAGGTGGCCGAGGCGGACAAGGCGGCCAAGGGCCGGTTCGTGCACGTCCAGGATGCGAGCTTCAACCAGGGCCGGGCGATGCTGGTGGTGCGCGAAGTGCAGCCGGCCGGCTTCACCGGCTCGCTCAAGCTGCAGCGCCAGGGAGCGGGCGCGGGAGCGGTGCAGCTCTTCCCCAAGGAATTCCACGAGGCCGGCGAGGCCGACCAGCTCCCCGCCACCCTCACCCCCGCGCAGCTCGGCGCGCAGCAGGTGGCCGGCGCGAAGGGGTTCGCCTTGTTCGCCGAGGGAAAGACGCCCAGCGGCGCGCTCCACGACATCACCCTGCAGCTGGGGATCGACGGGGACGAGCCGGACGGCGACCGCATCGCCTTGACGGCGGTGCGCTTCAGCAACCTGCAGGCAGTCGTGCCCTCGACCCCCTCGCCGCGCACCGGCGCCGTCGCCGATCACCCGGCGTTCGTCATCTCCGGCGGTTCTCCCGACCACTTCTCCGAGGACTTCGCCCTCAATCCGCCGCTGGTGCTGCTGCAGAACTCGATCGAGGCGGGGACGCCGGTGAAGCTGAGCGTGACCGTGGAGCCGGCCGGGGTGCCCGTTTCCTGGAGCGCGCTGCGCGACACCCGGCCGAAGCAAGCGGCCGTGGCCGCGCACGCGAACGACGGCGACGCGCCCGGAGTGGTGGCCCTCTCGCCCAAGCCGGTCCCCACCGTCGCCTCCACCGGCGCGACCACCGGCACCCTGCTCACCGACGCCGTGGGCTCCTTCCGGGTGCGGGCCTTCGTCAACGGCAACTCCACGGCGGACTTCGACCGCGACCCTGGCACCACCGACTCGTTCTCGCCCGACCCGTTCATCCTCCTCAACCTGGTGCTGGCGCACGTGCGCCTGGACCGCGACGACGTCCAGGCGCACCAGACGCTGCGGGCCGTCCCCAATGCCGGCGGCATCTTCGCCAGCTCCGGCGTCTTCGACGTGGTCAACCAGCCCAACAACACCGCCCTGCACCACAACGCGCTCTGCACCATCATCGGCGGCGGCCGCAACGGCCGGCTGGGAACCGACCGGGTCTTCGGCGGCTGGATGCAGGATGCCGTGGCCGCCATCGGCCACCGCGGAACCTACCTCGACAACACGGCGGCGCCGCCGGCCGCTCACCCGATGCCCACGGTGCAGGAGAACCCCCGGCGCGGCGCCTTTCCCCCGACCACCACCCCGGACATCCTGCCCGCGGATCCGGCGGCGGCGATCTTCCCTACCCCGCCGCCCCTGCTCGACTCGGGCCGCAGCCCCGCCGGCGAGGGGGGCCTGACCGCCTGCCTGGGGCAGAGCAGGGCCACCTCGCGGAACAACGCGGCACTCGGCGAGCAGCTCCGCATCCAGGCGGTGGACAGCCCGGCCATGCCCTACCCGGCGAACCATCCCGGCTTCGCCGCCGCCCGGCTCACCTTCTTCCACTTCGAGATGCGCTTCCGCGCCGCGCTCTCCTTCTGGACCAACAACCACTCGCCCCCGAACGGCAACAAGTCCGGCGATCCGGCGGAGCGGCTGTACGTCGTGGCGCTGGAGGTGCCCTGGAACATGCTGGGAGAGTGGGACGTCAACCCCGGCACCGGCGCGGTCACCGTCCACGGCGCCGCCCCGGCAGTGACCCTTCCGGGCAATACCCGGCACACGCCCGCGGTGTCGGCCCAGAGCCTGGGGATGGAGCCGACCATCGCCACAGGCCAGTCCACCTGGCTCGGCACCTGGATCCACGACGCCCAGCACTGAGGGAAACCGATGCGCATCGACCCCCGCTCCGCCTCCGAGCTGATCCGCGCCACGGCCATCCTCCTCTTGCGCATCGTCCAGGTGCATCCCGGCGAGTGGACCCAGGACGCCCGCAGCGAGCTGCGCTCGGTGGAGCTGAAGGTGGCCGTCGAACAGGTGCTCAAGGGCGAGGTGGCGGCCCGGGAGGCCACCATCCGCATCGAGCAGCGGCGGGCGGACGCGGTG
>DATKAG010000416.1:0-4228 GCA_035498355.1 Myxococcales bacterium
GACCGCGTAGTCGCGCAGGTCCACCGGCTTGAGCCGGCATCTGGTGCGAGCGCATCCCGGGAGCGGATCGAAAAGGGCAGAGATCGATCCCCGAGAGCGCGGAGGTGAAACCCGTATTGTGTCCCCAGCTTCCTACTTCGACCCGGAGGCGCTGGAGGAGGCGGGGGCTCCCTTCAGCTCGGCGACGATCCGTTTCGCCCCGTAGATGTGGTCCAGCGCCTCCAGCAGGGCGGCGCTGTGCACGGCCACGGTGCGGTTGAGGGTGGCGTCGAAGCCGTAGTCGCCGCCCAGCGAGTGGATGTTCCCGTCGAACACCAGACCGACGATCTGCCGGTCCTTGTCGAAGACCGGCGAGCCGGAGTTGCCGCCGATGATGTCGTTGGTGGTGCAGAAGTTGAAGGGCGTGGAGCCGTCGATCTGCTTGTTCTCGTTGGCCCGCAGCCAGCTGTCCGGCAGCTTGAAGGGATCGCGCCCGGTGGCCCGGTCGAAGGCGCCGGCCATGGTGGTGAAGGGCTCCACCATCTGCCCGTTCTCCATGAACCCCTTTACCGCTCCGTAGGAGAGCCGCGGGGTGAAGGTGGCGTCCGGGTAGTTGCTCTTCCCCTCCAGCTCGAACTTGGCCGCCGCGATCCGCTCGGCGCCGCTGGTCTCCAGCGTCTCCACTTCCTCGTCGTGCCACTTGCGCAAGGGGCGCGCGTCGGCGTCCACCAGCTTCGCCAGCTCGATCATCGGGTCGGTCGAGGCCTGCACCGCGTCCCGGCCGCCCTGCCAGAGCTGTTCGCGCACTTTGGGATCGTAGAGCTTGCTCTTCACCAGGTCCTGCGCCACCTCCTGCGGGCTGCGCTTCCCCAACACCTTCTTCACGAAGGGATGGTCGGCGCCCAGCTCCTCGCGCAGCTTGGTCAGCCCGTAGGAGAGCTTGAAGAGCTCGAACTGCTCGTAGATGGGCGCCTGGGAGAAGAGCCGCTGCTTGAGCTGCGGCAGCCTGGCGTCGGTGTACTCGCGCAGGCGCTGCTCGTTGGGCTTCTGCAGCTCCTCGGTGCCGCGCAAGAGGTCCCGGGCGATGCGGTAGAGCGGCGAGTTGAAGCCGGAGCCCAGCTCCACGTACTTGTACTCGATGCGCCGCGGCTGATACATGGCCACGGCCTTCGCCACGTCGTCCCAGGCGCTGCCGTACTTCTTCCGCAGCGCCGGCCGGCCGTTGACCTTGGCCCGCAGCGCCCTCTCCCGCTCCGCCTTCTGGTTCCAGAGGGTGGGCGAAACCAGCGCCTCGAAGCGCCCCTTCAGCGCCTTGTAGCTGTTCTCCACGTAGAAGAGGTCCTTCTCCCCCACCCGGTAATCCTCGGGCGAGCGGGCGGTGTACATGGTGAGCGCCCCGCGGTACTGGGCCAGGTCGAAGAGCCGCGCGGGCAGGGCGAAGTCGCGCTGGTACTGCAGCTCCGCCATGGTCAGCTCGCGGTCGGTGCCCCCCGGGTTGCCGGAGACGAAAGTGAGATCGCCGTCCTTGGCCCCCGCCGGCGACCACTTGAAGTAGTGCTCGGTACGCGCCGGCTTGTCGTTCTCGTAGGCGCGGATGAAGGAGACGTCCAGGTCGTAGCGGGGGAAGTTGAAGTTGTCCGGGTCGCCGCCGAAGAAGGCGATGGCGAACTCGGGGGCGAAGACCAGGCGCACGTCCTGGAAGCGCTTGTAGCGGTACAGGCTGTACTGGCCCCCGTGGTACAGCTCCACCACGTCGCAGCGCAGCTTGTCGTCGCCGCCGGCACACTCCCGCTCCGCCGTGGCCATCGCCGCCTTGCGCTTGTCGTTGAACTCCTTGCCCGGCTTCAGCCCCTTGGTGGCCCCCTGGATGCGGGCGGTGACGTCGCTGATCTGCACCAACTGGTTGAGCTCGATCTCCGGGCACTTCACCTCGTTCTCCGCCGACGGCGCGTAGAAGCCCAGGGCCACGAAGTCCTTCTCCATGGTGGAGAGCTGCTCGATGCAGGAGTGGGCGCAGTGGTGGTTGGTCATCACCAGCCCGTCGGGCGAGACGAAGCTTCCCGAGCACCCGCCGGCCAGCCGCACCGAGGAGAGCTGCGCCTCGTTCAGCCACTGGGCGTCGGGGGCGAAGCGGTACTTCTGCTGCACCTTCTTCGCGGGAAAGTTGTCGAACGTCCACATCCCCTCGTCGGCCCGGGCGGCCAGGGCAAAGACGACGAGCGCTGCCAGCAGGATCGGTCGGTTCATCGGGGGGGGGCTCCTCGGGGGAGGGCGCCGCTTTTTGCCCCCGTCCGCTCCCCGCGTCAAGGGCGATCAGGGGGGCGAGACCCCGTTGAGCAGGCCGCCCAGCCGGGTGACCTCCAGGGCGATCTCCGCGTCGTGCAACCAGGGGGCGGGAAAATGGCGCAGCCCGCGCAAATACGCGTCCAGGTGCATGTCGCGCCCGTAGAGCCCGGAGGCCGCCTGCAGCGCCCTCTCCAGCTCCCGCCGGGCCGCCTCCGGGTTCCCCAGGTTGAGCTGCGCCTCCTCCACCGACCGGCGCGCCCGCTCCAGCTCCGCCCGGTCGTGCAGGCGCAGGTTCTCGCGGCGGGAGACGACCGACATGGAGTCGAGGAACCGGGCGAGGTTCTCTGAGGCCTCGATGATCTCCCGCGCCGGCGACGGCGATTGCCGGGCCAGCCGGTAGAGGGTGGCCCTGGTCTCCAGGAAGATCCGCTTGTCGCTGGTCCGCAGCTGGGTGAGCGCCCGGGTGCGGGAGAAAGCGTGCAGGTCCTTGAGCGCGTCCTGCAGGGCGGGCAGGATCTTGTCCGCCCCGGCGGTGGCGATCCTCTTGGCATGGCCGCGAAAGAGGAACGCCAGGTTGCAGGTGGCCTCCCGCACCAGCAGGCTGTTCTGCAGCTCGGCGGCGTAGCCCGGCACCACCTCTTCCCGCTGCACGTTGGCGGCGAAGCTGCAGACCTGGAAGATCAGCTCGCCCAGGGCGGCGCGCACCCGCCCGCGGAACTCCAGCAGGTCCTGGATCAGCATCCAGGGATCGCTCATCACCGTGGGGTTGCGCAGCCGGTCGCCCAGGCGGGTGACGTCGCCGCGCATGGCCGAGCAGACGGTCCCCACCAGGCTGGCGATCTGCTCCTCCACGCTGCGCGCCTTGGCCGGCTTGCGCGCCCCGGTGTCGGGTCCGAAGGCCGCGTCCAGGTCGCCCATGCTCTCGTCCTCGGGCGGGGGAGGGAACTGCCCGGTGGAGCCGGCGATCACCTCGTTGACGTGCTGGACGGTGTCTCCCATCACCGGAGCGATCTCTTCCCAGAGGGCGAGCGTGTGCCCGCCCTCCTCGTCCCCCGCCTCGTAGCGGACCAGGTCCAGGTCGGCCAGCTTGACGATGGCCTCCGCCGCTGCCAGCAAGAGCAGGGTGACCCGGTCGCGCAGGCCGGCCTCGAAGCGCTGGGCCACCTCCGCCAGCCGGCGCTCGGCCGCGAGCGTCGCCTGGTCGTCCAGCGGCGGAAGCGCTTCCCCGGCCCCGGGCATCGAACGCTCCATACCAAAAAGTGTACCGTGCCGCTTGGGCGGACGGAGGTAGCCATGGAGCATCGCAAGTACGGGCGGAGCGGACTCCAGATCTCGGCCTTGAGCCTCGGGGCCATGACTTTCGGCGAGGCCCGCGGATTCATGAAGGGCGTGCACTCGGACGACGCCGAAGCCCGGCGGGTGTTCGACGCCGCCCTGGACGCGGGCATCGACACCGTGGACACCGCCAACGGCTATGCCGAAGGGCGCAGCGAGGAGCTCCTGGGCCAGTGGATGAAGGGCAAGCGCCAGTCGATCACCCTGGCCACCAAGTGCCGCTTCCCCACCCTGGGCGGCACCTCCCCCATGCACCCCAGCCAGTCCGGGCTCTCCCGCCAGAGCATCCTCTGGAACTGCGAGCAGTCCCTGCGCCGCCTGCAGACGGACGTGATCGACCTCTACCAGGTGCACATGCAGGACGGCTCCGTGCCCATCGAGGAGACCCTGCGGGCGCTGGACGACCTGGTCCGCTCCGGCAAGGTGCGCTACGTGGGGTGCTCCAACTACACCGGCTACCGGCTGGCGGAGTCGCTCTGGGCGGCCGACCGGCGCGGGCTCTGCCGCTTCGAGGGCATCCAGCTGCAGTGGAACCTGGTGGCCCGCGACGCCGAGCGCGAGCTGGTCCCCGCGGCCCGCGCCTTCGGGCTGGGCCTGCTGGTCTGGAGCCCGCTGGCGCGCGGCTTCC
>DATKAG010000417.1:0-2504 GCA_035498355.1 Myxococcales bacterium
GCGCAGCACGGCGCGGCCGTCGTCGATCACCACCTTCACCCGGGGATCCGCATAGGGCTGGTCGGGGTGGTGCCTGCGGCCCAGCTCCTGGATCACCGGGTCGATCTCCACCGCCGTCACCGAGGGGACGTGGTTGGCGAGCGCGATGGCCAGGTCCGACCCCGAACCGGCGCCGAGGATGAGCGCGTTGCGGAAGCTCTCCCCGGGGAAGAGCTTGTAGACGCGGTGGTAGAAGGGCTCCTTCTCCTTCCAGGGGATCATCGACTGGTGGCTGGCGTTGTTCACGTCCAGCACGTACCCGTAGTCGGAGAGGCCCAGCCAACTCGGCGGCGGCTCGGCGGGGAGCAGGCGGACCTTGTAGTAGGGAGACCAGTAGGCGGGCTCCGACCGCTGCAGCGCGACCACGATGGCGATGCTGGCGCCCACCGCCAGCCCGACGCCCAGCAGCGAGGCCAGCCGCCGCCGGGCGAGCAGGACCAGCGGCACGGCCAGCACGGCGAACCAGACCACCGGGGGCAGGGAGAAGAGGGAGATGAGGAAGAAGGCGGCGATGCCGGCCAGGCTGCCGAGGATGTCGAGCCCGTAGGCGCTGAGCGGCTCCACCTGGGAGAGCAGCACCCCCAGGGGACGCGCCAGGGGAACGAAGGCGGCCGTCACCAGCCCGAAGAGCAGCGGGAGGGCGAGATAGCTCTTGAGCGCGACGCCGGCAGCCTCGCCCACGCCGTAATAGAGGACGTCGGTGGAGTAGACGCGCAGCTCGAAGCGGTTGAGCGCGGTGGCGGCGGTGACGAGCAGGAGCAGCAGCGGGAAAGGCGGGAGCCAGAGCCTGGGGCGGCGGGCGGCGAGGATGCCGAGGCCCATGCCCAGGAAGGAGGCGAGGAGGAGGAAGTTGGTGAAGAAGCTGAGGAAGCGGACGTAGGAGGGGATCCAGCGGATGCAGAGGAGCTCGAAGAAGAGCAGCGAGAAGGAGACGAGGAAGATGCGGGGGCGGGGACCGGCGATGAGGGGCGGAGCGGGCCGAGGATCGATCAAGGATCCCTCCTCTCCGCCCCATCACTCTCATACCTGGAGCGCCCCGTCACCGGAGAACGAAACAAGACTGAAACACTCGAGGGGCGCTTCTGGCGTGTCTTCCGGGTGGACCCGGAGGCGCGATGAGCGGAAAAACCGATCGGACTCTGCCGGGCATCGCGGCCGCGCTGGCCGCCCTCGGGCTCCTCCTCCCGGCGCCCGCCCGTGCGGCCCTGGGCGGCGACGCCGGCTCGGTGGCCCGCGATCGGCAGGCGCTCGCCGGCTCTCTCACCGTCACGCACGCGGCCGCCTATGACATCCACGAGCTCCAGGCCGGAAGCGGCGTGGTGCGCGAATACCTCGCCCCGGGCGGGCAGGTCTTCGCCGTCAGCTGGCAGGGGCCGCGCGCGCCCGACCTGCGCCAGCTCCTCGGCTCCTGGTTCGATCGCTATGCGGCCGAGGCCCGCGCCCATCGCACCGGGCACCACGTCCTCTCCATCGAGGCGCCGGACTTCGCGGCCAGCGCGGTCCGCTTCCAGCGCGGCTTCCGGGGACGGGTCATCCTTCCTCCCCTGGTGCCGGCCGGCGTCTCCCGCGACGAGATACACTAGACCATGCGCCGCCTTTTCTTCTTCGCCGCCACCGCTTGCCTGTCCGGCGCCTGCGGATCCGCCGGCAGCGCAGGCGGTGGCGGCACCAGCGTCGGCAACGGCAATAGCCCCGCCAGCAATGCGGCCGTGGCGACGGTGGACAGCGGCCCGGCCGCCTCCCCTGGCAACGTCGACACCCTGTTCGTCGACGTCACGGTCTGCGCGCCCGGCACTTCCCTCTGCCAGACCGTCGATCACGTCCAGGTCGACACCGGCTCCAGCGGGTTCCGCGTCCTGGCGGAGGCGCTGGGCAAGGGCGTGAGCAGCAGCCAGCTCCAGCAGGCCGCCGACGGGAACGGCAAGCCGCTCGTCGAGTGCATGCAGTTCGCCGACGGCTACAGCTGGGGGCCCGTCAAGCTCGCCGATCTCAAGATCGGGGGCAAGACGGCCGCCTCGGTGCCCATCCAGGTGATCGGCGATCCCGCCTTCTCCTCCCGCTCGATCCCCAGGGCCTGCTCGAGCTTCGTCGACGTCCCGGAGAGCACCCTGGGGGAGCTGGGGGTGAACGGCATCCTCGGCATCGGCAACTTCCTGCAGGACTGCGGAAGCTTCTGCGCGAGCGGCGCGCAGGACGGCAGCGTGTACAACGTCTGCCCGTCGAGCACCGCCCCTGCCTGCCAGCCGGCGGCCGTGGCCCTGCCCCAGCAGGTGCAGAACCCGGCGTCGCTCTTCGCCGACGACAACAACGGCGTCGTCATCCGGCTCCCGGCCGTCCCCTCGCCGGGAGCCGCCACCGCCTCCGGAAGCCTGATCTTCGGGGTGGATACCCAGAGCGACAATGCCCTGGGCAAGGCGACCGTCTACGCGCTGGACGGCGAGGGCAACCTGGGCACCACCGTGGCG
>DATKAG010000418.1:0-5172 GCA_035498355.1 Myxococcales bacterium
AAGATCGTCGCCAACACCGGCGAGATGCGCCTGGTGCGCACCTTCGGCGGGGCAGGCGCGGAGACGGCGGAGGCGATCGCGGTGGCCGGACCGGGGACGGTGGTGGTGGCGGGCACCTTCGGCGCCAGCGTTCCCCAGTCCTTTTCGGCGGTGGACTTCGGGCGCGGGCCGGTGGCCGGCGCGGGGGACGCGGACGGCTACCTGCTCGCGCTCGATGCGGAGCGCTTCACCACCCGCTGGGTGTCGACGGCCGGCGAGCCGGGGGACGACGGCATCGTGTCGCTGGCGACCCGGGAGGGCCAGGTCTATGCCGCGGCGAATCTGATGAAGGAGCAGCCGGGAGCGCCTTGCGGAGGATCGGTGGCGCTCTTGCGCAATGCCGAGTGGGTGCGGGTGGCAGAGGAGGACTGCATCGCCGCCCGGGGGCTGGCCTTCGACGAGGCGGGAAGGCTCTGGTCGCTGGAGGACGCGGGCCGCGGCGTGCGGGCGCGCGCCTTCTCGCCAGTGGACGGGGAATCGCTCGGGGTGCGCACCTGGGGGGCGGAACGGGCCGCGATGCGCGCCATCGGGATCGCCGCCATCCCCGGCGGCTTCGCGCTGGCGGCCACCACCTCGGGCGAGACCGTCCTCTGCGGCAAGCCCATCGGCAGCCCGGGGGAAGAGACGACGTTCATCAACTGGGTGCGGGATCTGGGAAGCCCCTGAAGCTCCTGAAGCCAACGTTGACGTTGACGTTGACCTTGACGTGATCGTGGTCGGGCCGTGAGCGTGGACGGCGACCACGTCATCGTCAACGCCCTACGGAAACCTCCCGCTCGCGTACAGCAGATCGATCCGCGCCTGCCGCGCCGTGTCCTCCGCCACCAGCGCCGCCACGTCGGCGTCGCGGGCGCGGCGGGCGGCGTCCACCACCTCCAGATCGTTGGTGGCCCCTTCGCGGTAGGCGAGCGTGGTCATCTCCAGCGCCTCGTGCGCCAGGCGCGCGCCCAGCCGGGCGGATTGCAGGCTCTCGTCCGCGCGCCGCACGGACTCGAACGAGGCGCGCACGTCGGAGCGGGCCTGCCGCAAGAGCCCCTCCAGCTGCGCCTTCGACTCCTCGTAGGTGGCGCTGCGCTCGCGCTGCAGGCCGTAGCGCGCGCCGCCGTCGTAGAGGGGGATGGTGAGCACCAGCTGCGCCTGCCAGCCCTTCTCCGGAATGCTGGCGATGTCCGGGTTGGTGTTGTTGTAGAAGGGCTCGAGCACGGCCGTGAGCAGCGGCATGTAGTCGGCCCAGGAGTCGCGGACTGCCTTGCGCGCGGTCTCCGCCCGCTGCTTGGTGGCTATCACGTCGGGCCGGATCTCTTCCGCGTCCCGCAGCGCCTCCGCCGGCGCCGGTGGCGCGGGAAGCGCGATCTGATCCTCCACCTCCACCGGCCCTTCGGTCCCCACCAGGACGCCCAGGGCTTCGCGCGTCCGCACCACCGCCCCCTCCGCCAGGGCCAGCGCCGCCTCGTTTCCCGCCATGTCCTGGCCCGCCCGGACTTCGTCCAGGCGGTTCCCGCTGCCCACCTCGAACCGGGCGTGGGCGTCGTCGAGGTGCGCCTTGGCGCTGTCGCGCGCCTGGGTGGTGATCTGCACCAGCCGGTGGGCGTTCATCACCGTCAGGTAGGCGCGCGCGGTGGCCACCGCCACGGCGCGCCTGGAGTCTTCCGCCGAGCTGCGGGCGATGTCGATCTGCTCGCCGGCGCGGGCCGTGGCCAGCCAGCGCTGGGGGGCGAAGAGCGGGACGCTCAGGGTGGCGTTGGCGCTGACCGAGCTGAGGGGAATCACCACCTGCCCGGTCGTCGTCGAATGGGAGGAGTCGTTCCGGGTGTAAGAGCCGTTCAGGCTCAGCTGCGGCATGGCCGGGGCGCGCACCTCCTTGAGGATCCCCTCCGCACGGCGGATCTCCTGCTCCGCGATCAGCGCGGTGGGATTGCGCGCCACCGCCCGCCGGACCGCTTCCTCCAGTGTCAGCTTCTCCTGCGCGAACGCCGGCGAGGCGATCAGGAACAGGCCGACGACCTCAAGCAGGCGCATGCGCGATCTCTCCCTCGCCCTCTTCCTTCGCCTGCGGCCGGCGCCAGCGGTCGGCGATGGAATAGAGGGCCGGCACCAGGAACAGGGTGAAGAAGGTGGACACGGTCAGGCCGCCGATCACCGCCCGCGCCAGCGGCAGGTTGGTCTCGCTGCCCTCGCCGATGCCGATGGCCATGGGGAGCAGGCCCACCACGGTGGCGATGGTGGTCATGAGGATGGGGCGCAGGCGGGTGCGGCCGGCGCGCACCACCGCGGTGACGATGTCCAGCCCGTCGCGCTCGCGGAGCACGTTGGCGAAGTCCACCAGCAGCACGCCGTTGGAGACCACGATCCCCACCATCATGATGATGCCCATGAAGCTGTTCACCGAGAGGGTGGTGCCGGTGAGCCAGAGCACGAGGAACACCCCGGAGACGCCCAGAGGAACGCTGAACATGATCACCAGCGGGTCCAGCAGGGAGCGGAACTGCGAGGCCAGCACCATGTAGACCAGGGCGATGGCCATCAGCGCGGCCAGGGAGAGCCCGCTGAAGGCGTCCTTCTGCGCCTGCGCCTGGCCGGAGAGGGTGGCGGTGAAGCCCTCCGGAGCGGGAATGTCGCGCAGGGCCCGCTCCACCGCGGCCGAGGCGGTGCCCAGGTCCTTGTCGGGGGCCACGTTCGCGGTCACGTCCACGATCCGCTGCAGGTACTTGCGGTTGATCAGCACCGGCCCGCTGGAGCGGGTCACCTTGGCGATGGAGGCGAGGGGGACCAGGGCGCCGGCGGGAGCGCGGATGGAGATGTCGTTCACGTCGTCGATGTGCGAGCGGTAGCGGTCGCCCATGCGCACGTTGATGAAGTACTCGTTGCCGGAGACCGGGTCGGTGAACTGGGTGGGCTGGAGCTGGGCCGAGCCGGTGAGGCTGGTGAGCACGGTCTGGGCCACGTCCGACTCGCTCAGGCCCAGGCGCCCCGCCTTCTCCCGGTCCACGGTCACGTCCAGCTGCGGGTAGTTCTCCTCCCGGGAGATCTGCACGTCGGTGAGCAGGGGCCGGCCGTCCTTGTCCGCCAGGTTGCGCATCCGGGCGTGGACCTCGCGGGCGTACTGCGCGGCGCTCTCCAGGTCGTAGCCGAGCAGTTCCACGTCGATGGGGGCGGCGGAGCCGAAATTGAGGATGCGCTTCACGATCCCGCCCACGAAGAAGTAGAGCTGCGTGCCGGGGAGCGCGCCCCCGATCTCGCCCCGCAGCCGCTCGGCGGCGGTGACGTCGCTGATGGGGCGATCGCCGCGGGGGAGCAGGTTCACCTGCATGGTCCCGGCGTGGGGGCCGGTGTTGGAGCTGAAGATCGCCGTGCGCCCGATGGGCAGGCCGCTGTCGGTGATCATGGTGCTGTAGAGCCTCTTCTTCTCCCCGCCCAGGGTCTTCTCCACCGCCTGCTCCAGGCGCTGGGCGATCTGCTCGGTCTTCTCCACCCGGGTCCCGATGGGCGCCTTGTAGACCAGGCTGAACTGCGACTCGTCGGAGTCGGGGAAGAACTCGGTGCCGATGCGCTTGCCGAGGAAGAGCGAGCCGGCGAAGAAGGCGAGGATGACGGCGATGGTGCGCGCCCGGTGGCGCAGCACCGCCTGCAGCGCCCGGGCGTAGGCGTCGTCCAGCGCCTCCAGCTTGCGCGTCACCCAGCCCGCCACCCCGGCGGAAGGCTCGGCGGTGCGCCCGGAGGGGAGCACCATCAGGCAGAGCAGCGGGGTGACGGTGCGGGAGACGAAGAAGCTCATCACCAGGGCGAAGGAGATGGTGAGCGCCAGGGGGAGGAAGAGGTAGCGGGCGATGCCGAAGAGGAAGAGCACGGGGAAGAAGACCACGATGGTGGTGATGGTGGAGACGAGGATGGGCATGGCCACCTCCTGCGCCGCCGCCAGCACCGCCTGACGCCGGCTCTGCCCCAGGAGGAGGTGGCGGTGGATGTTCTCCAGCTCGACGATGGAGTCGTCCACCAGCCTTCCCACCCCCAGGGCCAGGCCCCCCAGGGTGAAGACGTTGAGCGTCTGCCCGGTGAAGAAGAGGAGCACGAAGGTGGCCACGATGCTCAGGGGAATGGCCACCCCCACGATGGCCGTGGCCCGCAGGGAGACGAGGAAGATGAGGATCACCAGCACGGCGAGGATGCCGCCCTGCACCGCCTCGTGCTGCAGGGCCTTCACCGCCGCCCGGATGTAGCTCGACTGGTCGAAGGAGATGGCCATCTTCACCGTGGGCGGCACGCCCCGCAGGCCGGGCAGGGCCGCGCGCACCGCGTCCACCACGGCGATGGAGTTCGCTCCCGGCTGCTTGAGCACCCGGAGATAAACGCCCCGCTGGCCGTTGATGCGCACGATCTCGTTCTGGTCGGCGCTGGAATCGTAGACCTTGGCCACGTCCCCCACCCGCACCGGGCCGATGGTCCGGTTGCCGCTCTGCACCGGCGGGCGCACCACCACGTCGTTGAGGGGGCGGGCCTGCTCCACCTGGGTGTTGGCGAAGACGTTGTAGTTGCGGTCGCCCACCCGGAGGTTGCCGCTGGGCATGAGCAGGTTGCTCTTCTGCACCGCCTGCACCACGTCCATGGGGGCCAGGCCGCGGGCGTGCAGGGCCTCCCGCTGCAGCTCCACCTCGATCTCCCGCACCTTGCCGCCGCCGGGGTTGGCGGAGGCCACGCCCTTGATCCGCTCCAGCTGCGGCTCGATGACGTTGAGGGCCAGGTCGTAGAGCTGCCGCTCGTCCAGCTCGTCGGAGCCCACCGCCACCTGCACCACCGGGATGTTGGTGATGTCGAACTTGATGTTGAACGGCTGCTGGATGCCCGGCGGCAGGGTGTTCATGATCTGGGCGATGCGCTGGGAGACGTCGAACTGCGCGTTGTCCAGGTTGGTGCCGTACTGGAACCAGACCGAGACCAGCGAGACGCCCTGCTTGGAGACGCTCTCCACC
Source organism: Myxococcales bacterium (assembly GCA_035498355.1). Classification (GTDB taxonomy): domain Bacteria; phylum Myxococcota; class Myxococcia; order Myxococcales; family 40CM-4-68-19; genus 40CM-4-68-19. The sequence continues at coordinate 5,007 of DATKAG010000418.1, forward strand.
CGGTCCACCCCCGGCGAGGCGGAGACGGCGCGCTCCACCGGCATGGTGATGGACTTCTCGATGTCGGTGGGTCCCGCGCCGGTATAGAAGATGGCCACCCGGATGAGGGGCACGGTGATGTCCGGGAAGAGATCGACGCTCAGGTTCTTCAGGGAGACGAAGCCCA
>DATKAG010000419.1:0-10699 GCA_035498355.1 Myxococcales bacterium
TAGCGGCCGTGGGGAGCGGCGGCGAGCGCGGCCGCCTCCGCCTCCGCCGCCATGCGGGTGACCAGCACCGCCTGCCCCAGCTTCACCAGCCGCTCGACCAAAGCGCCGATCTGCTCCGGCCGCTTGCGCTCGCCGAACACCACCTCGGGCACGCCCATGCGCAGGGCCCGCTCGCCGTCCAGCCGGGCGAAGTCGGAGATCTGCTGCACGGGAAGCTCGCCCAGGCGGCGCACGGCCTCCTCCACGGGAAGCTCGCCCGATCTCACCTGCTCGAGGAATTGCCGCAGCGCCCGCGCGTCCATCGCGGGCGATCTATCACACGACGCCGAGCATCGAGAGCAGGCGGGTGAGCGACTCGTCCACCGGCGCGGCCACGATCCGGCCGGCGTTGCGCACGCCGGGGAGGCGCAGGTCGGTGACCAGCAGCAGGCTGGACTCCAGGTCGCCGAAGGCCGCCTCCAGGGTATCGGACAAGCTCCCGGTCCCGACGTGGGGGATGGAGGGGACCAGCGTCAGCCCCACCGCGGCCGCCATCCCTCCCACGTAGCTGGAGACCACGATGTTCGACATCTCCGCCAGGGCGCTGGCGTAGAGGGTGGGCTTGCGCATCTCCCCCTGCGGCCCGCCCAGGAGCAGCCCGCCCATCAGCGCCGCTCCCTCCTGGCTGACGTGCATCATCCAGCGCAGGCGGGCGCCTCCGTCGACCTCGAAATGGACGGAGAACGCCGCCCCGTCGGGCTGCAACACTTGCTGGACCCCGCCCTTGGGCGCCACCTGGGCGCGGGGCGGGGCCATGTCCACGAAGGTGCCGAGCAGCCGCCCCAGCGACCGGGCCGCGTCGGTGGACCCGAACTGCGCCAGCTGGCGCAGGGCCTCCACCTGCTGCGGAGTGAGCTCCAGGGGGCTGACGGGCCTTCGCTGCTGCATCAGGCCGCCCCTCTCACCCGCTGCGCCGCTTCCGCCAGCTCGTGCAGGCCGCGGGGATCGAGAACCAGGAGCGGGCGGCCGTTCCCCAGGACGGTGGTGCCGGCGAGGCCGCGGATGCGATCGATGGGCGGGAAGAGCGGCTTGAGCACCGCCTCCTCCTGCCCCACCAGCCGGTCCACCGAGAGCGCGAAGGTGATGCCGTCCACCTCCAGCACCGCGAAGGGCCTGGGCCCGGGCGGGGCCAGGGAGGGGAGCCCGAAGAGCTTGGCCAGGGAGTACGCTCGCACCAGCTGGCCCATCACCGCCAGCGAGCGCGCCTCGAAGCCCTCGCCGCCGCGGGCGGAGAGATCGTACTCGGTGGTGGCCACCACCCGGGTCATGGGCAGGCCGTAGAGCTCGCCGCCCACCTGGACCAGGAGCAGGTTCGCCATCGAGACGCTCAAGGGCAATTCCAGGGTGAAGCGCGATCCCTTCCCTTGCGCCGAGCGGAGGACGATCTTGCCGCCCATCGCCTCCACCGCCGACTTGACCGCGTCCAGCCCCACCCCGCGGCCGGAGAGATCGTTCGCCTCCGCCCGGGTGGAGAGCCCGGGGAGGAAGGCCAGCTCGAAGCTCTGCTGCTCGGTCAGCTCGGCCACCTGCTCTTCCGGCAGCGTCCCCAGGTCGATGGCCCGCTTGCGCAGCTTTCCCGCATCGAAGCCCGCCCCGTCGTCGCTCACCTCCACCAGCACCTTGTCGCGCTCGCGGCGGGCGGCCAGCACCAGGAGGCCGCGGGTCGACTTCCCCAGGGCCACCCGCTGGGCGCCGGTCTCCAGCCCGTGGTCGACGGCGTTGCGCACCAGGTGGGTGAGGGGATCGGAGAGGGCCTCGATCACCGTCCGGTCCAGCTCCACCTCGCCGCCCTGCACCTCCAGCTCCACCTCCTTGCCCAGGCGGTGGGAGAGCTCGCGGATGGCGCGCGGCAGGTGCTCGGTGAGCGTGGAGAAGGGGGTGAGGCGGGCGGTCATCACCCGACCGTGCAGCTCGCGGGCCGTGCGCCGCAGGCGATCGATCTCCGCCTCGAACTGGCCGGAGACGTTCTCCGGCAGGTGGCGCGCGGCCTCCCGCAGGCGGGCGATGCCGTGCAGCACGTCCGAGGCCTGGTCGAGGAGCTGGTCCAGGGCCTGGGCGCGCACCCGCACCGTCGCCTCACGCCCCTCGGGCGGAGCGGAGGGCTCCGGCACCGCCCGCACGGGCCGGGTCTGCGGTGCGGGCTCCGCCTCCTCCGCCTTGCCGTTGGCGGCGGGCGCGGGACGGATGTCGACGGCCTCCACCTCGGGGATCCCCTCGAAGGCGCCGCGCACCTCCCCGGGGGAGCGGGCGGTGGCGAGGAGCGCGGTGACCCGCACGCCGCCCTTCTTCTGCATCAGGGCGGAAGGCTGCGGCTCCATCTCCAGGAGCGTCCCCAGCGCCTTGAGCTTGCGCTGCACGATCAGCGTGCGCGCCCCCGGCGCCTGGCAGGACCTGGCCAGGGAAAAGGCCACGTCCAGCCTGGGGAGCGCCGGATCCGCCACCGGCTTCTCCGCCGCCTGCGGCTTGGGCGCGGGCGCTGCGTCGGGCAGCTCGCGGCTGGCGTCGGCCAGCCTTCCCGCCAGCGAGGCATGGCCGTCGCCCGCGGCCGGCGCGGGCCCGGTGCCCGAGGCGTGCTGCACCTGCTGCACCAGGGCGTCGGTGGCCTGCAGCAGGAGGTCTACCTGCGTGCGCTGGGGCTTCGCCCGATTGGCCTTGAGCTTTCCGATCAGCGTCTCGGCCGCGTGGGAGATGTCCACGATGGCGGAGAGCCCGATGGTGGCCGCGCTCCCCTTCACCGAGTGCACCCGGCGGAAGATCGAGTCCCAGAGCTGGCCGCCGGCCGGCTCCTGCTCGATGCGCACCAGCTCGGAGGCAAGCTGCTCCAGCTGCTCGGTCGCCTCGGCGATGAAGGCATGAAGATACTTGTGGGTCCCCTCGGCCATTGCTTGCTACTCGCCGAGCACCTTCTTCACCACCGCCAGCACGTCCTCCCCGCGGAACGGCTTGACGATGAAGTCGGTCGCGCCGGCCTCGATGGCCTCCATCACCAGCGACTCCTGGCCCAGGGCGGAGCACATGATCACCACCGCCCCCGGGTCGAGCTGGACGATCTCCCGGGTGGCGTCGATCCCGGACTTGTAGGGCATGACGATGTCCATGGTGACCAGGTCCGGCTTCAGCTCCCGGAAGAGGTTCACCGCCTGGACCCCGTCGTCGGCCTCCCCCGCCACGGCAAAGCCCGCGCCCGTGAAGATGTCGCGCAGGGTGTTGCGCATGAAGAGCGCGTCGTCGACGATCAGCACTCGCCTCTCGGGCATTGCCTAAGCCTCCACCAGGTTGTCGATGGCCCGCTGCAGCTGCTCGGGATCGATCAGGTTCACCGGCCCCTCCGGGGAATCGACTTGCGCTCGCGCCGCTCCCGCCGGCTCGCTCAGCTCCCGCGCCTCCGCCGGGACCTCCTCGATACCCGCCACCTCGGAGACGTAGATCCCCACGTCCCCCCGGGCCCGCAGGAGCATCACCACCTTGCCCTCCGGGCGGGCGGGGCGGGCGCGCAGGCCCACCAAGGGGCCCAGGTCGATGAGCGCCGCCACCCGGCCCTGCCGGCTGATCAGGCCCAGAAGCGCGGGCGGGGCCCTGGGCACGCGGGAGACCGGGCTCATCTCCGTCACCCGGCGCACGGCGGAGAGGGGGAGGGCGTAGCGGTTGCCTCCGTGCAAGCAGATGACGGCGCGCGGCATCCGCTCACTCCAGCCTGAACCGGGAGACCACGGTCTGCAGCTCGACGGAAAGGTTGGTCAGCTCCTGGGAGGCGGAGGCGATGGAGGCCGTCACCACCGCCTGCTCGCGGATGGCGCGCGAGACCTCCTCGGTGCTCTTGGCGTTGGAGGAGGCCACCTCCCGGATCTCCCGGATGGCCTTGACCATCTCCTCCGAGCCGGCCAGCTGCTCGCGGGCGGCGCGGGAGATGGCGGTGACCCGCTCGGTGCCCGCCTGGGTGGCGTGGACGATCTCGTCCAGGGCGAGGATGATCTGCGCCAGGTCCTCGCGCCCCTGGCCCAGCTCGTCGATGCCCTCCTTCATCGCCGCCACCGCGTGCTGGCTGCGCTGGCTGATCTCCTGGGCCAGCCGGCTGATCTGCTCGGCGGAGCGGCCGGCCGACTCGGCCAGCTTTCGCACCTCGTCGGCCACCACCGCGAAGCCCCGGCCGTACTCGCCGGCCCTGGCCGCCTCGATGGCGGCGTTGAGGGCGAGCAGGTTGGTCTGCTGCGCCACCCCGGTGATGGCCACCACGATCTTGCTGATCTCCTGCGTCTTCTCCCCGAAAGCGAAGACGGTCTCCGAGGCCGCCTCGATCTCCGCGAACACCTTCTTGATCTTCTCCGCCGCCAGCTGCGCCGCCGCCCCGCCCGCCTGGGCCGCGGTGGAGGTGGCGGTGGCCGCTTCCGCCGCCGCGCCCGCCGTCCCGGCGCTGCTGTTGATGGAGGTGGCGATGCCGTTGATCAGCCCGCTGGCCCGCTCCACCAGCCCCAGCTGCTCGTCGGCGCCCTTGGCGATGCGGTCCATCGACTCCTTGATCTCCTCGGCGGAGGCGGTGACGTTGCCGGTGGAGACCTGCATCTCGTCGGCGGAGTCGGCCACCGCCCGGCTGGTGTTCTGGATGTGCCGCACCAGGTCGCGCAGGTTCTCCTGCATGTGCGAGATGGCCACCGTCAGCTCGTCCACCTCGTCGGCGCCGAGGAAGGAGGGCTTCTCGCTGGGCAGGGCCTTGGAGAGATCGCCCCGGCTGATCTCCAGCGCGCTCCGGTTCAGCCGGACGATGCGGTTGGCGATCTGCTTCAAGCCGACCGAGACGGCGATGGCGACCAGCAGGCCCGCCACCGCTCCGGCGATGGCGTGCTGCGAGTCCAGCCCCCGCCGCACCACCTCGTAGGCGAGCACCGCGGAGAGCACCGCCCAGATGCTCATGTCCCCGAAGAAGACCTTGAAAAACAGGCCCAGCCGGCGCGGAGGCCCGCCGCCTGGCTTGGAGGCGCGGACCGGGCGCACCCCCGGGCTGGGAGAGGCGAGTGCCGGGGAAGGCGCCCGCGCGGCCGGGGCCAGGGCGCGCATCGGCGTCTCGTGCTCGTCCGGCCCGAGCAGCTCCTGATGGGCGGGCGTGGCCATCCCGCCGCACTGTATCCCGAGGCGGGCCAAGGGCAAATGTGCTTCCTTCCTGCCATTGCACCGGGGAGGGCGGGCGGCTACCGTTCCACACCCATGGCTGCGCGGGCCCCGACGCCGGGGCTGCCGAAGACCGGCGAAGACCTGCTGGACGCGCGGGCGCGGCGCGTCCTCGCGGCGATCGTGCGCGATTACATCCACAGCGGAGAGCCGGTCGGCAGCCATGCGATCGCTCGCCGGCCCGAGGTAGACGTCAGCTCCGCCACCGTGCGGGCGGTGATGGCCGATCTGGAGGAGAACGGCTTCCTGGCCAAGCCGCACACCAGCGCGGGCCGCATCCCCACCAGCCACGGCTTCCGCTACTACGTCGACACCCTGCTCCGGGTGCGGCCTCCCCTGCCGGAGGAGCGCGAGCAGATCGAGCGGCACGCCCAGGAGGCCACCCAGCTGGAGGGGCTTCTCACCGCCGCCTCCCGCGTGCTGCACTCGCTCACCCGCCACGCCGGGGTGGTGGTCTCCCCGCGGCCACAGTCCGAGCGGCTGCAGCGCATCGAGTTCCTCCGCCTCCGCGAGGGCCGGGTGCTGGCGGTGCTGGTGGCCGGCTCGGGGGCGGTGCGCAACCGGCTGCTCTCCCTGCAGCCCAACCTCTCCTCCGCCCAGCTGGAGCACGCGGCCAACTACCTCAACTCGCTGATCGCCGACCGCACCCTCTCCGAGGCGCAGGCCCGCCTGCGGGGGGAGATGGAGCGCGACCGCCGCGAGCTGGGGGAGTTGCAGGCCCGGGCCCTGGCCCTGGGGGCCGAGGCAGTGCAGGTGGAGTCGCCCGCCGTGCACATCGAGGGGCAGGCCTCCTTCCTCGAGGACAAGGGGCTGGGGCAGGACCTGGCGCGCATCCGCGCCCTCTTCCGCGCCCTGGAGGAGAAGGAGCAGATCCTGGCGGTGCTGGACCGGACGCTGGACGCGCAGGAGCTGCGCATCTTCATCGGCGCGGAGAGCGGCTTCCCCGAGCCCGACCTGGCCATCGTGGCCGCGCCCTACCGCCTGCAGGGGGAGGTGGTGGGAGCGCTGGGGGTGATCGGGCCCACCCGGATGGATTACTCGCGGGTGGTTCCCCTGGTGGAGCTGACCGCCCGGACGGTGGGTCTCACCCTCGACGACGTCTGACCCTTGGCGAACGGTCCGGCTGCGCTATGTTACCGCCTCCTTTGAAGGAGACGGCTTGGTTCCCGACGATACGCAGGTCCCGCCCGAGGCGGCGGTGGAGGAAGAGCGGGCGGTTCCCGAGGCGGCGGCGGACGGCGAGGGCCGCCCGGCCGAGGACGACAAGACCGCCTTGCTGAAGGCTCAACTTGAGGAGTCCTTCAAGCGGGCGCAGCAGACCAACGAGAGGCTGAAGGACACCCACGAGCGACTGCTGCGCACCGCCGCCGAGTTCGACAACTTCAAGAAGCGCGCCCTGAAGGAAAAGGAGGACGTGCAGCGCTTCGGCAGCGAGCGGCTGCTCAAGGACTTCCTGCCGGTGATGGACAACCTGGAGCGGGCCCTGGAGCACGCCGAGCAGCACGATCCCCGCCAGGTGATCGAAGGGGTGAAGCTGGTGCAGAAGCTCTTCGAGAGCACGCTCGCCAAGCACGGGGTCTCGGGGTTCAGCGCGGTGGGCAAGCCCTTCGATCCCGGCCTGCACGAGGCCCTCATGCAGCAGGAGAGCGATGCGCCCGCCGGCACCGTGGTCTCGGAGATGGCCAAGGGCTACAAGCTCAACGATCGCCTCATCCGGCCGGCGGCCGTGGTGGTGGCCAAAGCCCGCGCCGCCCCGCCGGACCCTCCTCCGCCCGCCTCGAGCGAGGGCGGGGGTGGGTCGCAAGGCTGAATCCTCCCACGCGGGCGGTTTGTTCCAAAGGCCCTTGGCGTTGAGGTACAAAGAAAGACGCGGGGGAGAACGCCTTTCATGCCCAAGGTCATCGGCATCGATCTCGGCACCACCAACAGCTGCGTGGCGGTGATGGAAGGCGGCGAGCCGGTGGTGATCCCCAACTCGGAAGGGAGCCGCACCACTCCTTCCATGGTGGGCTTCACCGAGGCGGGCGAGCGGCTGGTGGGCCAGATCGCCAAGCGCCAGGCCATCACCAACCCCGAGGCCACGGTGTTCGCGGTCAAGCGCCTGATCGGACGCAAGTTCGACTCGGAGGAGGTGCGCAAGAGCATCTCCGTCTCCAGCTACCGGATCGTCTCCGCGGACAACGGCGACGCCTGGGTGGAGCTGCGGGGCAAGCGCTACAGCCCGGCGGAGATCTCCGCCATGATCCTCTCCAAGATGAAGCAGACCGCCGAGGACTACCTCGGCGAGCCCGTCACCGAGGCGGTGATCACCGTCCCCGCCTACTTCAACGACGGCCAGCGGCAGGCCACCAAGGACGCCGGGCGCATCGCCGGGCTGAACGTGCTGCGCATCATCAACGAGCCCACCGCGGCCGCCCTGGCCTACGGCCTGGACAAGGCGCAGCAGGGCGGGGCGGCGGGCAAGACCGGCGCCTCCATGCGCACCTCGGGGGCGGAGAAGATCGCGGTCTACGACCTGGGCGGCGGCACCTTCGACATCTCGGTCCTGGAGCTGAACTCCGGCGTCTTCGAGGTCAAGGCCACCAACGGCGACACCTTCCTGGGCGGTGAGGACTTCGACCAGCGGATCGTCGACTCCCTCAACGAGAAGTTCCAGAAGGCCACCAACATCGACCTGCGCAAGGACCGGATGGCCCTGCAGCGGCTGAAGGAGGCGGCAGAGCGGGCCAAGCACGAGCTCTCCTCCGCAGCCGAGACGGACGTGAACCTGCCCTTCATCGCCGCCGACGCCAGCGGGCCCAAGCACCTCACCGAGACCATGACCCGCGGCCAGCTGGAAGAGCTGGTCAACGACCTGGTGCAGAAGACCATCGAGCCCTGCAGAATCGCCCTCAAGGACGGCGGGGTCACCGCCAAGGACATCGACCGGGTGATCCTGGTGGGGGGCATGACCCGGATGCCCAAGGTGCAGCAGGTGGTGCAGGGCTTCTTCAACAAGGAGCCGCACAAGGGCGTGAACCCGGACGAGGTGGTGGCCATCGGCGCCGCCATCCAGGGCGGCGTGCTCAAGGGCGAGGTCAAGGACGTGCTGCTCCTCGACGTCACCCCGCTCTCCTTGGGCGTGGAGACCGCCGGCGGCGTGTTCACCAAGATCATCGAGAAGAACACCACCATCCCGGCCCGCAAGTCGCAGGTGTTCTCCACCGCGGTGGACAACCAGCCGATCGTCAACGTGCACGTCCTGCAGGGCGAGCGGGAGATGGCGGGCGACAACAAGACCCTGGCCCGCTTCGAGCTGGTGGGCATCCCCCCGGCCCCCCGCGGCGTCCCCCAGATCGAGGTAGCCTTCGACATCGACGCCAACGGCATCGTCCACGTCAGCGCCAAGGACCTGGGCACCGGCAAGCAGCAGAGCATCCGCATCGTCGCCTCTTCCGGGCTCACCGAGCAGGAGATCCAGAAGATGATCGCCGATGCCGAGCACCACAAATCCGCCGACAAGAAGAAGAAGGAGCTGGCGGACGTGAAGAACTCGGCGGACGGCCTCATCTACACCACCGAGAAGGCGCTGGAGGAGTACTCCACCCTGCTCCCCGCCAAGGACATGGCCGAGATCCGGGCGGACCTGGAAGGGCTCAAGGCGGTGGTGGAAAGTGAAGAAGTCTCGCGGATCAAGGCCGCGGTCCAGCGCCTGGAAGGGTCGGCCTACCGCATCGCCGACGCCCTCTACTCGGCCGGCGATTCGGGTGAGAAGAAGACGGCGGCCAAGAGCTGAAGATTGACACTTCCCGGGTTGTTCTTACGTTAGACGAGACCCGTCGAGCGCCCGCTAGCCTGCCCGAGGAGTGAAGGTGTCCCAGAAGCGCGACTATTACGAGGTCCTCGGGGTTTCCCGCGGCGCCACTCCCCAGGAGCTGAAGAGCGCCTTCCGCAAGCTGGCCCTGCAGCACCACCCGGACAAGAACGACGGGGACAAGGCCTCCGAGGACAAGTTCAAGGAGGCCTCCGAGGCCTACGAGGTGCTCTGCGACCCGGACAAGCGCGCCCGCTACGACCGCTTCGGGCACCAGGCGCCGGGCGGGTTCGGGCCCGGCCCCTTCGAGGCGGGGTTCACCGGCAACATCAACGACATCTTCGGCGACATCTTCGGGGAGATCTTCGGCCAGCGCCGGGGCGCCCGCGGCGGCCGCCAGCGCGGCGCCGACCTCCGCTACAACCTGGAGGTGAGCTTCACCGAGGCCGCCTTCGGCAGCGAAGCCAAGGTGAAGATCCCCCGGCACAAGCAGTGCGGAACCTGCCACGGCTCGGGCAGCAAGCCCGGCACCGGCCCCCGCACCTGCCCCACCTGCCACGGGGCGGGCGAGCTGCGCATGAGCCAGGGGTTCTTCCAGATCTCCCGCACCTGCGGCCACTGCCAGGGGTCGGGCAAGGTGATCACCGATCCCTGCGCCACCTGCCGGGGCGCGGGCAAGGTGGAGACGGAGAGCCTGCTCACCGTCAAGGTCCCGCCCGGCGTGGACACCGGCACCCGTCTCAAGCTCACCGGCGAGGGAGAGCCGGGCGAGCGGGGCGGCCCGCCCGGCGACCTCTACGTGGTGGTGCACGTCCTCGAGCACCCCATCTTCATCCGCGAGGACACCGAGGTGATCTGCGAGGTGCCCATCAGCTTCACCCAGGCCGCGCTGGGCTCCACCATCGAGGTGCCCACCCTGGACGGAAAGGTGAAGATGAAGATCCCTTCCGGCACCCAGAGCGGCAAGGTGTTCCGCCTGCGCGGAAAGGGCATCCCCCACCTCAACGGGTACCAGCGCGGCGACCAGCACGTGCGCATCACCGTGGAGGTGCCGGAGAAGCTCACCAAGAAGCAGCGGGAGCTTCTGGAGCAGTTCGCCGCCCTGGCCGGCGAGGACGCGCACCCGCAGTCCAAGTCCTTCTTCGCCAAGGTGCGCGAGTTGTTCGGGTCGGAGGAGTCGGAAGAAGAGGCTACCGGCTGACCCGTCGACGTCGGCGTTACGTCGGCGTCCGGCAGGTCCGCGGCGGAGTCGATCCCCTGGGGCAGCGAGGGGAGGCCGGCGAAGTCCGAGCCCGCCCCCGCGTGGTCGACGCCCGCGACCCGCGCCACGTGCTCGATGTGGTCGATCAGCGACTTGAGAGGGGGACGGGGGATGCGGGCGGCGAACTCGCGCCCCACCGCGAACCAGGCCCTGGTCCGCCCCGCCGGATCGTCCTTGTACTTCTCGTTCACCTCGGCGAGCGCCTTGACCTGCTCCGGCCAGGGCGCGAGGCCGGCCTGGAGAGGTCGGTCCCCGGGTCGAGGAAGAGCTGAGGAGTGCCGGCATGGCCGTCGACGGCGAAGAGGAGGGCGGCGAGGAGGAAGGTCATCCCTGCATCTTCTGGCGCGATCGCGTAACCTTTCCGCCGCTTCCGGCGTAGGGGCTCGATGGGACCGACGGACGAAGAGTTGATGTCGGCCTACGCCTCGGGCGATGCCCGGGCG
>DATKAG010000420.1:0-8109 GCA_035498355.1 Myxococcales bacterium
TGCGCTTGTAGCCCACCCGGACGGCCCTGGCCGGGTCGCGCTGGTACTTGCGCAGCATCTTCGCCACCCCGTTGAAGCCGGCGTCGCCGTAGCCGTCCTGCTGGGCGAAGACGGCGATCTCGTCGGGCGGGATGCGCCGCACCTCCACCAGGTACTTCACGGTGGCGGCGGTCTCCTCCGCATAGCTGGCGCGGTAGTTGAAGACGTAGCGGTCGGGGGGCTCGCGGCGCAGCAGCCCGGCGCCGGTGAAGGGGCCGAAGAAGAGCATCTTCTTCTCCAGCGTGTAGGGCACCGAGACCTCGGCGGTGGGCGTGCCCACGTTGCCGATGAAGCCGAACACTCCCCGGGCCTCGGCCAGGTCCTTCATCACCGAGCGGGTCTGCTCCGGCTCGTAGCCGTCGTCGAGCGCCACCAGCCGCAGCTTGCGCCCGTTGACGCCGCCCGCCTCGTTGGCGGCGGCGAAGGCCAGGTCGATGCCCGTCTTCATCGCCCGGCCCAGCTCCTTGGCCGGGCCGGAGAAGGGGGCGCTCATGCCGAAGACGATCTCCGTGTCGGTGACCCCCTGGACGCGGGGGCGCGGGGCCGTCTTGGCCGCCTGCGCCTCGCGCTGGGCGGCGGCCGCCGCCTCCTTCCGGGATCGCCACCAGAGCGCCCCGCCGATGGCCAGGGCCACCATCACCGCCGCCGCCAGCGTCAGGGGAAGGGGAGAGCGGCGGGGCTGGGGAGGCAGGCGCAGCGGCTGGGGCTTGTGCACGGTGGGGGAGGGCGGCGGGCGGGCAGGGATCGGAGGTTGCGTCTTGGAAACCATGATCTCCTCCACGCCGATGTGCGCGTCGGACGTGCCCTTCTCCTGGGCCTCGTCGTCGGACACCATCTCCTCCAGGAGCAGCTTGCTGCACGACTCCCAGATGGTCCGCTGGGCGGCAGTCACGTTCATCTCCACGTGGAACTCGCCTTCCCGCAGGTGGAGCGCCCGGCGCACGGCGTCCACGCCCGAGATGGCGCCGAACCGGGCGTCGACGATCTCGCCGTTCTCGATGTACACCACCACGTCGTGCTCGCGGCCCGCCGGGGAGACGACGGTGACCGCGGCCGTCTGCCGGCTGATGCTGTAGAACTGGATCAGGTCGGCGAACGAAGTCTCGGCGAGGTTTCCGCTCAGTGGCACCCACAAAGGGTACGCCCGGGGGAGGGCTGGGGCGAAATTCCGGCGAGACTGCACGAACCAGCCGGGTGGCCCGATGTAGGGGAGCAACACATCTCCGGGGACACCATGCCCCAATGCAGCCTTGCCGGCTCGTAGAAGAGGGGGCCGGTGAATGGTGTCCCCATCGCGGGAGATTGAACTCGGAAGCCTCCCCCCTGTAGCGCCACGCCGCGCGACGCGGCGGCTTCGGGACCGGGATGGAGAAATGCCGCTCCTGGCCTCGTTCCGCGCCGATTTCCCTTGGCACGTCCCCTGCGATGGGCTCCTCCATCGGAGGTGGAACCCCAGATGGAAGCCCATGCATTCGAGACCCCGGGGCGGTCGCAGGACGAGACGGGGAGGCTCCGCTCGTCGCTCAACGATCTCGTGCTCCGGCTGGCGGACGCGCACACGGAGCTGACCTCGGGCCGGATCGACGCCGGCATGCGCCGCATCGTCGAGACCCTCGCTGCCCTGCGGGAGAGCCTGCCCGCGGAGAGGTGGCGGGCCCTGTGCAGCTCGCCCAGGCTGCGGCCCATCCGCTCGGTCCTGCACGAGGATCCGCACGCCTGGCGCGGGCACGCCAAGCCGCGGGGTTACGCCGGCGACCCGGTGCTGCTCGACTACGTCTACGGCTGCGCTCCCCTCCCCGAGGGAACCAGCCGCTTCGGCCGCAACGTCTACCTCTGGGCGGCGGAGCACAGCTCGGCGTTCCGCAGCGTGCGGCGGCGGCGTGCGGCGCTGGCGGAGATGATCGACGCCGCCGCGGCGCGCCGGCCCGGGGCCCGGGTGCTCTCCATCGCCGCCGGCCATTTGCGGGAGGCGCAGCTCAGCTCCGCGGTGGCCAACCGCGACCTGGGCGAGCTGGTGGCCCTGGACCACGATTCCCACAGCCTCGACGTGGTCCGCGCGAGCTTCGCCGGGCTTCCCGTCCGCTGCGTGCAGGGGACCTTGGGCGAGCTGGTGGCGGGCCGGCTGGAGCCGGGCGAGTTCGACCTGATCTACGCGGGCGGGCTCTTCGACTACCTGCCCGATCCCATCGCCCGCCGGCTCACCACCGTGCTTGCCTCGCGCCTCGCGCCCGGAGGCGAGCTGGTGATCGGCAACTTCAGCCGCTGCCGGGAAGCCGGCTACATGGAAGCGATCATGGAGTGGTTCCTCGTCTACCGCACCGAGGCGGAGATGCTCTCGCTGGCGGAGGAGACCGGCGAGTCCGTGCTCCGCACCTGGACGGACCCGGAAGGGGTGATGCGCTACCTGGCTGTTGCGCGAGTGTAGAGTTGCTCAGGGGAGCAGGCCCTTCAGCCTCTCCTGGGCATCGGCGGCGAATCCCAGCGTCACCTGGCCGCCCACCTCGATGATGGGGCGGCGGACCCGGGCCCCGTCCTCCGCCAGCCAGGCGATCAGCTTCTCGCCGGAGAGGCCTTCCGCCTCCGCCCGCCGCTTGGGGGCCACCAGCTGCTCCGCGCCGCCGGCCTTCTTCGCCAGCGCGCGCAACTCGGCCGCGGAGAGCGGCTGCTTGATCAGGTTGCGCTCCTCGACCGGGTGCCTCTTGTGCGCGAGAAACTCCCGCGCCTTCATGCAGCCGGTTCAGCCGGGCTTGCCGTAGTAGCGGATCATGCCGGCACTCTACCGGGCGAACGGCCAGAAGTGGAGGACCCTCGCCGCCACCAGCGCTCCCCCGATCAGCACCGCGGCGGCCCAGAAGAGCCGGCGACGCCTGCGCGCCTTGCGATCGATGAAGGGATCGTCCAGCGAGCGCACCGCGCCGGGGGGCAGCGATTTCAGATCCGTGAGCGCCACCCCCAGGGGGATGTTGACGCGCACCCGCCCGTTCACCGCCCAGCCGTTGGCCTCCAGCACCGGGCCCAGGGTCCGCTGGCGCAGCTTGAGCCAGGCCAGCGCCATGGAGGGGCCGGAGATCACCAGCACCGCCCCGGCCAGGGCGAAGAGCTTGGCGTACCAGGGCTGCAGGTTCAGGAAGCCGGAGAGGAAACCGCCGAAGAGGGTGCCCAGGGCGCCGACTCCCACTCCCAGGGCGGCGATGATCCCCACCATCTTGCCCACGTCGACCGGCCCCGCGGGCTGCGCCGCCACCCCCGATTCCGCGGCCGCCTTGAGCCGCGCCTCGGACTCCTTGTCCTTGGCCGCCGCGAACTTCTGCACCTGCTCCTCGACGAAGCGGAGGAACTTCTTGTAGGGGGTGAAGAAGGCCTGGCGGATGGAGATGGGGTTCTCCACCACCCGCACGATGGTGGCGTCCCAGTCGCGCCCCTTGCGGTCGTAGAAGAGGCCGTTGCGGCCGGCCATCAGGTAGTCCGAGTCGCCCTGGGTGAAGCAGGCGGCGATCTTCATCGCCTGGCCGTCGGGGCGCTTGAGGTCGCAGTAGGCGATGTACATGCGGGAGAGCGAGGCGAGGGCGGAGTGGGCGCCGGGATCGTCGACCCGCACGCAGAGGTTGCAGCTCCGGCTGTCGAGGTAGAGGGTGCCCGCCTGGAAGACGGCGTCCGCCTCCATGTCGTAGAAGTCGTGGAAGTTGACGAAGTTCTTCAGCAGGGTGTGCAGGTCGCGCTGGTAGTGCGCCATGCGCACGGCGTCCGCCACGGCCTCCGCCTCCGCCGAGAGGGCCTTGTCCTTCTCGATCAGCGCCTCGATGCCCGCCTTCGCTCCCGAGGCGAGCAGCGCCTCCACGCGGGCCAGGCCCAGCTTCTCCACCGCCGCCCCCTTCTTGCCCGACATCCACTCCTCCCAGGCGGTGTAGCGGGGACGGAGCTGCTCCCACTCGATGGCCGTGATCCGGGTCTTCTCCGGCCCGAAGAGGGGCGCCACCGCCGTCTTCTGGAAGACGGCCAGCGCCCCCGACCAGGCGGGATTGACGCGCTCGAGCAGCGGCAGCGCTCCTCCCGCCTCCACCCGGGCCAGGGGAAGGAGCTGCAGCTCGGCGCCAGGCTGCGCCGGCGTCTCCTGGGCGGCGAGCCCCGGATCGAACTCGGCGAGCCGGCAGCGGTTGAACCAGTCGTCCACCTTCACCTTCACGGCCCGCACCGCCTCGAATCCCTTGGCCGCGTCCGGGCTGGGATCTCCCCCGCGCGCCCAGGCCGCGTAGGCGGCGAGCTCGGCGAAGAAGGCGTCCAGCCGCTGCTGGTCCACCCCCGGCTGCCCGGACCGGTCCGGCAGGCTGAAGCCGCAGGCCACCGCGTCGGCGATCGCCTGGCCGATGGCCGCGTCCTCCGCTGCCTCTCGCGGGACCACGCCGTCGCCGTTGAAGCGGGTGCCCTCGAAGACATGGCTCACGTCCGCCACGTCGGCCACCGCCAGCGCCTTCGCGTCCCCCTTGCCCCGCTGCTGGAGGATGTGCCGGGCCGCGCCCAGCAGGGCCTTGCCCGCGGGCTTCGAGTCGTCCAGCGCGTCGAGGGGAAGGCCGTCCCTTCCGGGCACCAGCGCGCCCAGGTCCTTGAGGCGATCCTTGCACCAGGCGATGGCCGCGAGGACCTCCGGGACCCGCACCCGCCCGTCCTTGTCCAGGTCGAGGAACTGGAGCGTGCGCTCCTCCATCTCCAGGCCCTTCACCGGGCAGCTCAGCGCCACCCAGAGCTTCTGGTCGAGCTCGTGCAAGTGCGAAAGGTCGTCGGCGGTCTCCAGCGCCACCTGGTCGAGCCCGCCCATCCTGTTGAACCGGAATCTGTGTGCCATCAGGGTTCCCCTAGCTGCGGAGCACCTGCAACGTTACCCCCATTTCGCCGGCGGCGTCCTCCCCCTTGACAGCGGACACCGCGGCGGCGAAGCAGGCGCATGCCCGACCTCTTCCGACGCTCCCTGCTCCGCGGCGCGCTGGCCGGCGCCGCCTGGGCTGCTTTTCCCTCGTTCGCCCGCGAGGATCTGGGGCCCGTCTACGACCAGATCGCCCGGCGGCACGAGGAGGCGGTGCGCCGCATCCAGCGCTGGATCCGCCAGCCCACCATCGCCGCCGAGAGCGTGGGGAGCGAGGAGGGCGTCAAGCTCTTCCTGGAGCTCTTGCGCGAGGCGGGGTTCACCCAGGCGCAGCGCATCGACACGGAGGGAAAGCCCGGCGTCTTCGCGGTCCACGACGCCGGGGCGGCGAAGACCCTGGGCCTCTACTTCATGTACGACGTCAAGCAGGCGGATCCCGCGGAGTGGTCCTCGCCGCCCTGGGAGGCGCGCATCGTCGACAAGCCCGGCCTCGGCAAGGCGATCGTGGGCCGGGGGGCGGTGAACCAGAAGGGGCCGGAGGGGGCCTTCCTCGCCGCCCTGCACGCCATCCGCGGCGCGGGGCGGAAGCTGCCGGTGAACCTGGTGCTGGTGGCGGAGGGCGAGGAGGAGATCGGCTCGCCCCATTTCCCCCAGGTGGTGAAGCAGCCCGAGGTGATGCAGGCCCTCTCGAAGTGCGGCGGGATCTGGATGCCGTTCGCCGCCCAGGGACTGGACGGGGAGGTGACCATCAACCTCGGCGCCAAAGGAGTGATCGAGTGCGAGCTGGTGGCCAGCGGCGAGAAGTGGGGCCGGGGGCCGGCGAAGGACATCCACTCCAGCCTGCGGGCGGCGGTGGACAGCCCGGCGTTCCACCTGGTGCAGGCGCTGAACACGCTGGTCACGCCCGACGGGGTGGACCCGGCCATCGACGGCTGGTTCGAGCGCGTCCGCCCTCTCTCCCCGGCCGAGCAGGGGATGGTGGACGCGGCGGCGAAGAAGGAGCGCGAGGAGGTGATGAAGAAGCAGCTGGGCGTGCGGCGCTGGGTGCGGGAGATCCCCTTCCGCGAAGCGGAGACGCGGATGGCCGGCCAGCCCACCGTCAACATCGAGGGGCTGGTGGGAGGGTACACGGGCCCCGGCGGGAAGACGGTGCTGCCCCACCGGGCGGTGGCCAAGCTGGACTTCCGCCTGGTGCCGGACATGACGGTGGCGGACTGCCTGGCGAAGCTGCGCGCGCACCTGGACAAGCGCGGCTTCGCGGACATCGAGGTCAAGGTGGGCGGCGCGTATCCGCCCAACACCACCTCGCCGGACTCGCCGCTCATCCAGGCGGAGATGGCGACCTACAAGAAGTACGGCCTCTCCCCGCTGCTCTGGCCGCGGCTGGGTGGCTCCTGGCCGGGATATGTCTTCACCGAACCGCCGCTGCGCCTGGCGGCCGGCCATTTCGGGCTGGGCCATGGCAGCGGCGCGCACGCGCCGGACGAGTACTACCTGGTGGAGAGCACCAACCCGAAGATCCAGGGGCTGGACGGCGCGGTGCGCTCGTTCGTCGACTACCTCTACGTCCTGGCAGGCTGAGACAGGCCGCGCACCGCCAGCCGGTAGGGGCAGCGGCGGATCGCCTGCGAGAGCACGGTGAAGCCGGCGTCCTCGACGTTCTTCACGTCGCTGAAGTCGATGCAGAAGTCGCCCATGCTCTGGCCGATCAGCCGGGCCACCGCGGCGGCGCCTTCGCCGTCCAATTCGCCGCCCACGTGCAGGACGAGGTGGCCGTCTTCGATCGAGGAAACCATCCGCAGCATGGGAAGGACCTTGGCAGCGCAGCGGCATAACGAAAATGTCCGGCGCGGGCAAGTGTTCGCGAGCGCGCCCGGGGGCCGTCTGGAATATTCCATGAGCGAGCGGTCGCCCGGCGGCTGGCTCACTCCCAGAGCACGGAGCGCATGGAGAGCGAGCCCATGTCGAAGCCTTCCAGCGGGAACTTCACCTGGTCGCGCGGATCGGAGGCGCCGGCGGCATAGAGCAGGGGGAAGTAGTGGTCGGGGGTCGGGTGCGAGGTGAGGCCGGCGTCCGTCTCGGCGAGGCCGGCCAGCGCCTTTCCGTCGTGCTCCGCCGCCGCCCGCGCCACTTCCGCGTCGAAGGCGTGGGCCCAGGACGGGGTGGCGGTCTCTCCCCGCTGCCAGCTGGCGAAGGCGTGCCGCAGGTTGTGGGTGACGTTTCCGCTGCCGAGGATGAGGACCCCTTCCTCGCGCAGGGGGGCCAGCGTCCGTCCCCGGGCGAGGTGGGCGGCGCCGCGCAGCCGGGCGTCGATGCTGAGCTGCACCACCGGGACGTCGGCCCCGGGGCGCAGGTGCTTGAGGACGGTCCAGGTGCCGTGGTCGAGCCCCCAGTCGGTGCGCAGCGAGGCGCCTTCGCCGACGAGCCTCGCCACCCGCCGGGCCAGCTCGACGCTGCCCGGCGCGGGGTACTGCTGCTGGTAGAGCTCGGGCGGGAACCCGCCGAAGTCGTGGATGGTGCGCGGCCGCTCCTCGCCGGTGAGGAAGGTGCCGGGCACGTACCAGTGGGCGCTGATGCTGAGGATCGCCCTGGGCTCGGGCAAGAGGTCCGCCAGCCGGGCGAAGCCGCGGCTCCACCGGTTGTCGTCGATGGCGTTCATCGGCGAGCCGTGGCCCACGAAGAGGACGGGCATGCGCTTCATCGGGGATAGGATGCCGCAGCATGTCCGGCGCTTCCCATCCGCCCCGCGTCTTCCTCTTGTCGCCGGCGCGCGCGGGCGGCGCGAGGATGGGCCTGCTCCTCAGCCCCCACGCCGGATTCGAGCTGGCCTGGGCGTTTCAGCGGGAGGGAGCGGCGCTGGGGGAGCTGTTCCAGTTCGCCAGCGGTCTCTACTTCCGCGGCAAGCTCGCCTACGCGCGGGCCTTCGGCCGGCCACCGGCGGGAGCGTCGGGGGCCCTGGCCATCGTGCCCGGGCGCGGGCTGATGGACGTGGAGTCGAAGATCACGGTCGAGGACCTGCGCGCCATCGGGAAGATCCCGGTGGACCTGCGCGACCCGCGGTATCGCGCGCCGCTGCAGCGCGACGTGGAGGACCTGGGGCGGCGGCTGGGAGAGCGGGGCGAGGCGGTGCTGCTGGGGAGCATCGCCACGGCGAAGTATGCGGACGTGCTGCTCTCGATCCTCGGCGATCGGCTGCTCTTTCCCCCGGCCTT
>DATKAG010000421.1:0-5519 GCA_035498355.1 Myxococcales bacterium
CCGGCCTATGGCGCGTCCTTCGACCTGGGCTTCGGCACCGCGCTCTCCCAGGTGCCCAACTCGGTCTACCGCTCGCTCTACCTGGACGAGACGGCGGCGCGGGCGGGCTGGGTGATCCCCGCCCTCCACCCCCTGGAGAGCTGGGGCGACGCCCGCGCCCACGACGGCACCGTCACCTTCGTCCAGCCGCTCATCTCTCCCCTCTACGCCGGGGCCACCGAGTACGAGGTGCTGGCGGCCTTCCTCGGCGAAGGCGACCGCAGCGCCTACACCCAGCTCCGCGAGCTCTGGCAGGCGCAGCGGCCCGACAACTTCGCCCTCAACTGGGAGAAGTGGCTGGCGGACGGCTTCATCGCCGGGACCGCCACCGCTCCGGAGTCGCCCGCCGTGCGGCACGATCAGATCCTCTCGGCGGCGATGCAGGTGCCCGCCGCCGACCCGGCGCCGGGCCTGCAGCTCAACATCGTCCCCGACTTCCGCGTCTGGGACGGCCGCTTCGCCAACGTCGCCTGGCTGCAGGAGCTGCCCGACCCGGTGACCAAGGTCACCTGGGAGAACGCGGCCCTGCTCGCGCCCGCCACGGCGCGGAAGCTGGGGCTGCGGCAGGGCGACCGGGTCAGCCTGGACGTGCGCGGTCCCCCGGCGATGGGGCCGGTGGTGATCGCCCCCGGGCACGCAGAGGACTGCGTCACCGTCTCCCTGGGCTACGGCCGCAGCGGCCAGGGAGAGGCGCTCTGCCGCGACCTGGGCTTCGACACCGGGGCCCTGCGCCACAGCGACGCTCCCTGGTTCGCCGCCGGCCTGAGCGTCACGCCCACGGGAGGCCGCTCGAAGATCGCCCAGACGCAGGAGCACCACTCGATGGAGGGCCGGCTGATCGCCGCCACCACCACCGTGGACAAGCTGCGGGAGACTTCGGAGGAGCTGGCCGAGCACCGCGGGCCGCCGCTCACCTTCCACCGGCCACAGGAATACGCCGGCTACCGTTGGGGCATGGCCATCGACCTGGGGCGCTGCACCGGCTGCAGCTCCTGCGTGGTGGCCTGCGTGGCGGAGAACAACATCCCGGTGGTGGGCAAGGAGCGGGTGGCCAACAGCCGGGAGATGCACTGGCTGCGCGTCGACCGCTACTTCACCGGCGAGGACACCGCCAGCCCGGGCGTGGTCTTCCAGCCCCTGATGTGCGTGCACTGTGAGTACGCGCCCTGCGAGTATGTGTGCCCGGTGAACGCGACCGTGCACAGCGACGAGGGGCTGAACGAGATGGTCTACAACCGCTGCGTGGGCACGCGGTACTGCTCCAACAACTGCCCCTACAAGGTCCGGCGCTTCAACTTCTTCGCCTACACCAACGACTTCACCGACACGCAGAAGATGGCCTTCAACCCCGACGTCACCGTGCGCTCGCGGGGGGTGATGGAGAAGTGCACCTACTGCGTGCAGCGCATCGAGCGGGCCCGCATCGACAGCCGCCTGGCCGGCCGCCGCATCCGCGACGGTGAGGTGCTCACCGCCTGCCAGCAGGCCTGCCCTGCCCAGGCCATCGTCTTCGGCGACCTCAACGATCCCAACGCCCAGGTGACGCGGATGCACGGGGAGGAGCGCCGCTACGACCTGTTGCACGAGCTGGGCACCCGCCCCCGCACCGCCTACCTGGCGCGGGTGATGAACCCCAACCCGGAGCTGGCCTGATGGCGGAAACGGCGATCGAGGCCCGCACGGCGCTGCGCCCGCTCCCCCTCATCCAGGGGGCGCAGGACGACGGCACCCTGAACAAGTCGCTCAACGCCTACGTCTGGCAGCCGCCGCAGCGCGGCTGGCTGGCCCTGCTCCTCATCGGGATGGCCGGCACGGGGATGCTCTTCGCCGCCGTCACCCTCACCATCGCCAAGGGCATCGGCACCTGGGGGAACAACATCCCGGTCGCCTGGGCCTTCGGGATCATCAACTTCGTCTGGTGGATCGGCATCGGCCACGCCGGGACGCTGATCAGCGCCATCCTCCTCCTCTTCCAGCAGAAGTGGCGCACCAGCATCAACCGCTTTGCCGAGGCCATGACGCTGTTCGCCGTCATGCAGGCGGCGCTCTTCCCCGTGCTCCACACCGGGCGGCCCTGGTTCGCCGTCTACTGGCTCTTCCCCTACCCGAGCACCAACTCCATCTGGCCGCAGTTCAAGAGCCCCTTGATGTGGGACGTGTTCGCCGTCTCCACCTATTTCATCACCTCGCTGCTCTTCTGGTACCTGGGCCTGATCCCCGACCTGGCCGCGCTGCGCGACAGCTCCACCAGCCGGCGGGCGCGGGTGGCCTACGGGATCTTCGCCCTGGGCTGGAGGGGGAGCGCGCGGCACTGGCACCACTACAAGATCGCCTACCTGCTGCTGGCCGGGCTGGCCACCCCGCTGGTGCTCTCGGTGCACACCATCGTCTCCTGGGACTTCGCCCTCTCCATCCTCCCCGGCTGGCACACCACCATCTTCCCGCCCTACTTCGTGGCCGGGGCCGTCTTCTCCGGCTTCGCCATGGTGCTCACGCTGATGATCCCCGCCCGCCGCTTCATGGGGCTCAAGCACGTGGTCACCCCCCGGCACCTGGAGGCGATGGCCAAGGTGATGCTCTGCACCGGCCTGGTGGTCGACTACGGCTACCTGATGGAGCACTTCATCGCCTGGTACAGCGGCAACCCCTACGAGATGCACGTCTTCTTCTTCACCCGCCCGCTTGGGCCGTACGCCTGGGCCTACTACCTGCAGATGTTCTGCAACGTGGTGGTGCCGCAGATGTTCTGGCTGAAGTGGGCCCGGCGGAACGTCTGGACACTGTGGGTGGGGTCGGTGCTGATCAACGTGGGGATGTGGTTCGAGCGCTTCAACATCATCGTCACCTCGCTCCACCAGGACTTCATCCCCTCCAACTGGGCCATGTACTACCCGACCTGGGTGGACCTGACGCTGCTCGGCGGAACCATCTGCTTCTTCGGCACCCTCTTCCTCCTCTTCCTCAAGTTCCTCCCCGCGGTGGCGGTGAGCGAGGTGAAGGAGCTGAACCACGAGCTGCACGAAGGCCACGCCGGCGTCTCCCTCCACACCCCGCCCGGGCCGCTGCACGCCGGGGAGCTGGAGTCGACATGAGGCGCTTCGTCCTGGGCGAGTTCAGCGAGCCAACCGCCTGCGTGGAGGCGGCGCGCAAGCTGCGCGAAGGGGGCGTGCAAGGCCTCGACGCCTACTCGCCCTACCCGCTGCACGGCATCGACGAGGCCCTGGAACTCCCCCGCAGCAAGGTGCCGCTGGTGGCCATCAGCGGCGGCGTCCTCGGCGCCCTGGGCGGCTACGCCCTGCAGTGGTGGATGAACGCCGTCGACTGGCCCCTCAACATCGGCAACCGCCCGCCGCACGGCTTCTGGACCAACATCCCCATCACCTTCGAGTCGGGCGTCCTCATCTGCGTCCTCTCCATCTTCTTCTCCTCGATCTTCTACTTCTTCGCCCTCCCCCGGCCCTACCACCCCGTCTTCGAGTCCGAGCGCTTCCGCACCGCCTCCCTGGACGCCTTCTGGATCAGCGCCGAGACCACGGACCAGGAGGCGGTGCCCGAGCTGGAGAGGAAGTTCCGCGAGGCCGGCGCGCACAAGGTCCACACCGTGGCGGAGACCGTATGAGGAAGCTCCTCCTCCTCGCCGCCCTCGCGGCCGCCTGCGGCGACACCACCATCTTCGACCCCATGGAGCGGCAGCCGAAGTTCAAGGCCTTCGCCGCCAACCCGCAGTACGAGGACGGCCGGGCCATGCGGGCGCCGCCCGAGGGCACGGTCCCGCGCGAGCGGCAGACCGGGCGCCCGGAGATCACCACCGGCCGCGACCGCACCGGCCAGGTGGTGAACGCCATCCCCATCGCCGTCACCAGGGAGCTGATTCTCCAGGGCCGGTCCCACTTCGAGATCTACTGCGCCATCTGCCACGGCCTCGCGGGCGACGGGGTCTCGCTGGTGGCCACCCAGATGTCCCTGCGGCCCCCGCCCAATCTGCACCGGCTGCAGAACCCCGGGCCGGGGCACGTCTTCCAGGTGGTGAGCGAAGGCTTCGGGCTGATGCCGCCCTACTCGGCGCAGCTCACGCCGCGAGAGCGCTGGGGCGTGGTGGCTTATCTCATGGCCCTGCAGCGGAGCCAGGCGGGCACGCTGGCCGACGCTCCGCCCGACATCCAGCAGAAGCTGCGCGCGGAGAGGGACAAATGAGCGGGCCGCGCAAGCTGCCGGACGCCGACCTTCCCCGCTACCAAGGCGGCCACGGCTTCCTCCTCGGCGGGGCGGTCGCCGGCGCGCTGGGGCTGGTCCTCACCTTCATCGGGATGGCCATCTCTCCCCGCCAGGCCCTTCTCTCCTATCTCATCGCCTTCCTCTTCTGGCTGGGCCTGGCCGTCGGCGCGGTGACGCTGGTGATGGCGAACCACGCCGCCGGCGCCCGCTGGAACGTGACCGTGCGCCGCTTCGGGGAGACGGCGGGGGCCACCTTGCCCGTGTTCATCGTCCTCTTCATTCCCCTGCTCCTGGGAGCGAAGCACCTCTGGTTCTGGGTGGCGCCGGTGAACCCGCCCAAGGAACTGCAGGAGATGCTCGAGCACAAGCACCGCTACCTGAACCTGGGCTTCTTCACCGTGCGGGCGGCGATCTACTTTGCCGTCTGGACGGGCTTCGCCTGGGCGCTGCGCTCCTGGTCCCTGCGCCAGGACGAGACGCGGGACGCGGCCTTCACCGCCCGGGCCCGCTGGTGGTCGCCGGTGGGGCTGGTCCTTTTCACCCTCACCTTCACCTTCGCCGCTTTCGACTGGATGATGTCGCTGCAGCCCACCTGGTACTCCACCATCTTCGGCCTCTACGCCTACGCCGGCGCCTTCGTCGCCTCCCTGGCCCTGATCTGCCTGGTGATCACCGGCGTGCGCTCCAGCGAGTCGCCGCTGGCGGCGGTGATCACCGTCGACCACCAGCACAACGCCGGCAAGCTCCTGCTCGCCTTCACCGCCTTCTGGGCCTACATGGCCTTCTCCCAGTACATGCTGATCTGGGCCGGCAACCTGCCCGAGGAGCTCACCTGGATCGTGGTGCGCAGCCGCGGCGTCTGGCGGCCGGTGGGCGTCCTCATCGTCCTCGGGCACTTCCTCGTGCCCTTCTTCCTCCTCCTCTCCCGGGACCTGAAGCGCAGCCCGCCGGCGCTGGCGGGGGTGGCCGCCTGGATGCTGGCCATCCACTACATCGACCTCTACTGGGCGGTGATGCCCGCGGCCGATCCCTCGCGCCTGGGCATCCACTGGACGCACCTCACCGCCTTCGTGGGGGTGGGCGGCGTCGCGGTGGCCGCAGGTCTCTTGCTCTTCCGCGCCGCAAGGCCCATCCCGGTGGGCGATCCCTTCCTGGAGGACTCGCTGAGGTACGTGCAGCCATGAGCCACCAGCCCTCCCACGCAACCGAGCACATGAGCCCGCCCGCCGCGCAGGCGGAGGAAGCGATCAACTGGCTGGCCGTGA